>DAOUPF010000208.1 GCA_030626265.1 Sulfurovum sp. | reverse complement strand
TCATCTGCAATGATTCCATATAATAATTAAGTGAATATTTCCATTTTTTTAATCGATTATAAATTAATCCTAAAGCATTAAGTGAAAGCCCGAATCACAACCCTTAGGGTCTGGTGACAAATCACTACTATAGTAAATCAAAACCCACCAATCAAAAAATCTAAAGCATCTACAATCTCATTGTGATTTGACTCCAAATTTGTGACTATTTTACCGCAAGAACTCATAGATATACCTGCTATATCTGCTGTGGACATCACAACTACTATACCGTCTATATCAAAGGTAGGATTGAGATGCACCTCATTCAAAAATCAAATATTCCGCTATAATAACCTAATCCAAAAGACCGTGAGTCTTACACACAAGGAACAGTATGCAGCTTCTCAGATCTCTACCAAAAATAGATAAATTTATCACTAACAAAGCATTTGATACACTTAGCTCCTCTCTAGTCACAAAGATAGCCAAAGAAGAGATAGAAAAACTTCGAGCCAAGATACTCTCAAAAGAGGTAGATAACTTCAGTGAAGATAGCCTAGTAGCAGATGTAGTTGCAAAATACCAATCCCTGCTCTCTCCATCACTTATACCACTCATCAATGCCACAGGAGTCATACTACATACCAACATGGGACGAAGTCTCATAGACCCAGTGATACTGCAAAATGCATCCAAAGTCATATGCAACTACTCCAACCTAGAGTACAATCAAGACAAAGGATGCAGAGGTGAGAGGTATGAGCATGTGAGCCGTCATCTAACTGAGCTGTTAGGTGTAGAGGATGTACTCGTGGTCAACAATAATGCCTCTGCTGTATTTCTCATACTTAATACATTTGCCAAGGGCAAAGAGGCAGTAGTATCTAGAGGAGAACTAGTAGAGATAGGTGGGAGCTTTAGGATACCAGAGGTGATGAGTCAGAGTGGAGCTATACTCTCAGAAGTAGGAGCTACCAACAAAACTAAAATATCTGACTACTCTAATGCCATCAATGAAGAGACCGCACTGCTCATGAAAGTACACCGCTCCAACTTCACGATAGAGGGTTTTAGTGAGGAGACATCATATAGTGATATCAAGAGCCTAGCAGAGAGTCATAACCTCATAGACTATTATGATCTTGGTAGTGGGTATATCCCCGCTTTACCTTACAATCTGGGCAGTATAGAGCTACCTATATCAAAGATACTAGAGGATAATCCAACTCTCATTAGCTTTAGTGGAGACAAGCTGTTTGGCTCTGTGCAAGCTGGTATCATAGCTGGCAAAAAAGAGATGATAGACAAGCTCAAAAAGAACCAACTCCTACGCATGCTCAGAGTAGACAAAATCACACTCAGTATCCTAGAGGAGAGTATCAAAGCATATATGGAACAGAAGTATGAACTCATCCCTACTCTAAAGCTACTTTTCACAGATATAGAAGAGCTAGAGAGTAGAGCTCAGACTATGAGACAATCTATAGGAGAAGAACTCTGTGAAGTCGTAGAGAGTACTACTGTGATGGGTGGAGGAACACTACCCAACCGTGAGTTTCCAACCATTGCACTATATATCAGAGGCAAAGCCAGCACTCTAGAGAGAGCATTTAGAGCTAAAGGTATCATAGGTAGGATAGAGAGAGATATGTATCTGATAGATTTTAGGAGTATAGAGTCCAGACATGAAGAGAAGATCATATCTGTAGCTAGAGAGGTACTCTCACGATGAGACATATCATAGTAGGAACTGCTGGTCATGTAGATCATGGCAAAACAGCACTGATAAAGGCTCTGAGTGGATTTGAGGGTGATAGTACAGAGGAGGAGATGCGTAGAGGTATCACCATAAATCTCAGCTTTTCTAGTATGCAAAATAGCGATACCAACATCGCATTTATAGATGTGCCAGGGCATGAGAAGCTCATCAAAAACATGATATCAGGAGCATTTGGATTTGATGCTAGTATGGTGGTAGTGGATACTCATGAGGGTATCATGCCCCAGACCCATGAACATCTAGAGATACTCAACCTCATAGGAGTATCCAACATCATCATAGTACTGACCAAGTCAGACCTAGTAAAGCTAGAGATCATCCAACAGAGAGTATCAGAGATAGAGGAGTATATGCAGAGATTTGAGAGTCTAGATACTATAGATATCATACCAGTGAGTATATATGATAACAGTAGTATAGAGAGATTAAAGTCACTCCTATTTGACCTACCTAAAGTAGAACACCAGACTAATGGAGTATTCAGATACTATATAGATAGAAGCTTCTCTATCTCTGGAGCTGGCAATATAGTCACAGGCACAGTGCTAGATGGTGAGGTGAAGGTAGGAGATAAGTTAATCATCACCGAACTTGGAAAAGATATACAGATACGAAATATCCAAGTACATGACAAAGATGTAGAGGTAGCCACAGCTTCTCAAAGAGCAGCTCTAAATATACAGAACCCAAAAGTAACACTCAAAAAAGGTCACCTACTCACAAAGAGAGGTTACCTAAGAGGCTTTGAGACTATAGATATATGGTGTAAATCTATATCAGGGCAGGAGCTTAAACACAACACTACAGTGATGTTTTTTGTAGGAACAAAGCAGATGGAAGCTAGAGTACTACTCTATGGTGATGAGCAGATGATGCAGAGTGGATTTGCTAGGCTACGCTTTTCTGAGAAGATATATTTGGTATTTGATGAGCCATTTGTACTAAGTATTTCAGGCAGAGTCATAGCAGGAGGTAGAGTCATTAACCCCATAGATGACCCCATCAAAAAGAGACTCAAACTACAACTCCTAATAGCACTCAAATCAAAAGATTTCAAAGAGGCATTTAGGATACTAGTAGCCACTCACAAGAGAGGCTTTGGACTCATCTCTACAAATCAACGATTTGCTCTAGGACATGATGAGGCGCTAGCCATAGCCAATGAACTCACTGATGTATATATAGATAAAAAAGAGCTAGTCATATATCCATCATATATCAAAGAGGAGCTGATAGAAACTATATCTGATATATATAGCAAAAACCAATACGCCCTACTCTCTGCCAAGTCAATCTCACTCAAGATCAAGTGGGCTAGTGAATCTCTGATAGAGAGTACACTAAAGCAACTACAAGATGATGGCATACTAAGACTCGAAAATGGCATCTACAAGAATGCTCATATAGTCATAGATGATATAGCTACTATGATTTTAACTAAGATATACGATATATTGGACTTTGGAGATATCACTCCTGATGCCCCATATAATATATATGAAGAGCTTGATCTTGATAGACGAATGGGTGATAATGCACTCAAACAGCTTACAAAGTCCAAGAAAGTAATTCGTCTAGCACATAATCTTTTTGTCACTTATGAGAACTTAAATACCCTTATGAGTAGACTTAAGAACATTATTAGAGATGAGGGGCACATAGAGATATCTAACTTCAAATCTCACTTTCCCAAGCTTAGTAGAAAGTACCTCATATCCTATCTGGATTATCTAGATAGACAGAGTGATATAAAGAAAGATGGCAACAGAAGAACATTTTAACCCGGATTATGTAATAGAATTATAAAAATAGTGCTTAGTGCTTGTATTTAGGGTATTTGCAAGAAATTTGAGTTTAACCCATAGGTTA
>DAOUPF010000431.1 GCA_030626265.1 Sulfurovum sp. | reverse complement strand
TCTCAATAGTAGCAAATGATGGGACTACTGACTCAACTACAAACGATATAACCACAGTAGTCAGTACTTCTGTTAATGATGCCCCAACTATCACAGGAGCAGTAGCTAATCAAGCAGTAGATGATAATGATACTATCGCACCATTCTATGATATAACTTTGGCAGATTATGAAAATGACAATATAGGTATCACAATCACACTAGATGATAATGCAAAAGGCACACTATCAGCTTACACTATAGCAAGCGGAACTATAGCAGATATACAAGCAGAGCTAAGAGCCATTACATTTGATCCTACTGACAATCGTGTACCAGTAGGAGATATAGAGACTACAACTTTCACAATAGTAGCAAATGATGGGACTACTTACTCAACCCCAAATGATACAACTACAGTAGTCAGTACTTCTATCAATGATGTAGTAGTAGTGGTCGAGACTACGCAAATTATATCCAGAGTAGCAGGCTCCACAGTCACAGTAGATGAGAATGAGAATACTATAGTTATAGTAGAGATGGAGAAAGATGGATTTATATATAGAGCAGTCATCACTGTAGATATAGATGGAAGAGCATATAGTAAAGCCATCAAGATAAACCTAGCTACTGATGAACATATACTAATAGATAGTACGATTAAAGAGGGGGAGTATTTTGCAATAGGCAGTATTCTCCTAGTATCCATAGTAGATGGACTTCTGCAGATAGAGGCAGATACAAGTTTAGCAGACACAATCACTATAAACTAAGGAGTAGATAATGAAAAGCATAAATATTAAATCAACCATAATGGTAATCCTAATATCCTCACTCTCTATAGGTTTTAGTGCCTGTAGTGGGGATTCAGGTGATAAAATAAGTATAGAGATAACAACTGTATGTAAAGATGGTACTAGTATGTATGAGTATCAGTCTCTTCAAAGTGCTGATATCATCAGTAGGACAGAGACTCTACATATTGAGAATAACATCTCAAATGTTAAAATATATCACAATCAAAATAATGAGAAGAGCGTATGTGTCAAGAGTGGTATAGCTTATATCATTAGATAGATGAAAACTAAAAATATGAAAAAAGTAAAATATTTACTAGCACTATCTACACTGCTGAGCAATACTGTCTTTGGGGGTGGAGATGTAGTCCCAGATACTCCCATGACTGGTGCTGTATATATCGGTATAGGTGCATCTATGCCACAACTCACTGATGACCCCACTGATGAGACACTAAAGGCTACAGGGGTAATGGCACAGATCGGGTATAGGTTTAATGACTATATTAGTATAGAGGGTAGATATACAACTAATATATCTGATGTAGAGTATGACAGAGGGAACACAGCCAATGTTAATAATCCAGCATACCCAACAGAGTTTACAAATATAGCCTTATACCTCAAACCAACATACACTATGGATAAGCTTACAGCATATGCTCTTATAGGTTATGGAATGACTAAATTTACAGATTTGCCAACGGGTACAGTAGATAGAGAGGAGTCAGGATTACAGTGGGGTTTAGGAGCTAG
>DAOUPF010000163.1 GCA_030626265.1 Sulfurovum sp. | reverse complement strand
GTTTTGCCTGATGCTGTGGTGACACCAGAGATACTGCCGTTGTTAGTGGAGATTGCGGTCACGCGTTCTTCGAAGTAGAGGTCACCCCCGTTATCAGTTATAAGTCTGGCGATGCGCTGTATGTAATACCTGAAGTGTTTGGTAGGAGAATATGCTCCGGTTCCATAACCAGCAAACAAACCAAAATAGAACAGCAATGAGAGTTTATCTGGCGGAAGCATCAAATCCCCTGCTTGTGCAGTCAGGATAGTCTGTGCCTCAATAGAGACACCGCAGACATCGAATAAATCTTGCACAGTTGCGTTTTTGTAGCGCATCAACGTTGGATAATAAAGTGGTCCCTTGATCAGATAGTCCCACCAATGTATTTTTCTCGGCAGTACTGCCATCTCTTTGCTAAGTGCTTTTACTATCTTCAAAAAGGCATCGAGACCGGTAGTCAGCGGGTAAGCCTCTTCTATGTTTTTTTGCAGTTTGGTCCAGCCATACGGTATTTTTACGCGCTTACTGTCAGGCATGATCATATGATCATAGCCAGTTTTGTTAAATAGCTTGAAAGTGATGTCTTTCTCGAGACCAAGTCGCTTGAGGAATTCGTAGACTCTCCCACCTTCGCCACAACCCCAGATATAGTGGACCTGTGCACAAAAGTGGTAGCCTTTCCTTTCAAAGGTATGAGCATATCCACCTGGAACGTCATGCGCCTCCAGCATACAGACTTTGTGCCCCTGCTTACTCAATAAGGACGCACAGGTCAACGTTGCATTACCCGTCCCAATGAATAGATAGTCATATTCTACCTCGGCAGCATGTCGTTCTCGATACTGCTCCTCCTGTAATGTCTTTTCTTCTCTACTAAGTGTGCCTGAACTGAATTTTTTCATCTATTTGCATCCCTTGTATAGTACTGTCACCTTAAATAATTTAACACAGTCCTTTCTAAATATTAACGGTATCTGTGTTCTGCCCAGTTTTTTTCATTCATTTTTCTTCTCTAACGGGCGTGCTGATTACCATTAAGTATGATATCAGAATATCCTGTAGGGTATTCTGTAATCATACTTAATGTGTGCAACTATTTATTCAAGGAACATTATATGTACTATGAGGCTTAAAAGAGGACACTATAAATATCTGTTAAAAATCAAAAAAGTATAACAATATGAGGTATTTTAATAATTTTGTGATTTTTATGCCATAAAACTTAAAGAAAAAGTATCCTTTTTCTACTGATATAACAAATAATATGACCTTGTGCTTGCACACTCTTTGAGATAATGCCCCTTAAGTGAAAGATGTAAATTAAAAAGACATTATTGGATTGTGTACCTTTTTGATACATACTAGCTTTTGGGTGGGAGTAAACTCTCCATTTCCTGTAGTTCTTTTAGGCTTGGGAGGGTTTTAGACAAAACTAGGTGCATCATTGGCAAATAGTATCAAGTCCCCTGCTTTAGTATGTTCTACTAGCATTGATTCCATCTCACTCTTAGATGAAAGTTTGATGAGTTTGTCACTGTCTGTGAACTCTTTAAATATAGCGTAATTTAACTCTCCTGTGACTACTACTAAATCAAATACTTCATTTGCTCTTTTAGCTACTTGTATATTGAGCTCATCATCTACTTCTACTAGTCCTGGGGTGATGATGACTTTACGTCCTTTGTGAGTAGATGCCAGATCAAATGAAGCCATCATACCATCTATGTTGCCATTGAAGCTATCATCTAGTATGACTTTGCCTCCAGCGTCAATTCGCTGTAGTCTATGGTCTACTGGCTTTATACTCATGAGCCCATCTTGTATCTGCTCATCACTCATGCCTAGTGCTTTGGTTACTTTGACAGCAGCAGCTAGGTTCATAGCATTGAACTCTCCTAGTATACTAGCAGAGTATCGTATGCCATCCAAAGTGAAGCTTGTGCTATCTAGTGTAGCTTCTATATCTTTGATATCATTTCCAAATATATGTAAATACTCTTCAGGTTTGACATGGGCACTATTATGTACCCATGCCTCTTTGAGCCTGCTTGTTTGCATGATTTCCATCTTGGTATTTCGTATATTTTCCATGCTTTTGAAGTACTCTATGTGTGCAGGACCTATCTTTCCCACCACAACATAATGAGGATTTACAAAAGTAGCTATCTCTGCTATATCACCCTCTTCTCTAGCTCCCATCTCTACTACATAAATTTCTGTATCTGCTGGCAAGTCATCATTGACATCTTTCATGATGCCACCTAGTGTATTGACAGATCTTGGAGTTGCATATGTTTTGTACTTGGCTTTTAGTAGGTGTTCTATATAGTTCTTGATACTGGTTTTGCCATAGCTTGCAGTGATACCTACTACTGTGAGATTTGTCATGGACTCTATCTTCTCTTTGGCTTGTGCTTTGAAGCCATTGAAAAGAATCTGCTCTATCCACATAGATACTAGATATGCTACAAATAGCGGAATAAGTACACCATAGTAACTGAAAGTCATAGAGACAAATATAGAAATCAAAATAAGTGCTGATAGAAATCTCTTGACCCTACCTGTAAAAACTACAGGTTTATCTAGAGACTTGTACCATAAAAATAACCCTATCAAATATCCTAAAACTACAACAAAACCATATTGACTGATAGAGCTAATAGATAGATACAACACAAAGGGCAATATAAAGTATACAAAGTGCCACCAAGGCTTGGTATGATGAAACAAAACTCTAGACATACGGTAGTTGTTCCACTGTAAGTTTGTGATCAAGTAGTAACCGAGGCTCATGGTAAATATCAAAAAAGAGGCTATATCCAACGCTATCATTTGCAGTTCTCCAAAATAGTTTGTTCTATAAGTTTAGCATGTTTGAGGAAGAAGAAGTGATCACCATCTAGAGGATAAAATTTACTATCAGCTATGAGAGTTGATATCTTTTCACCTGTATATAGAGGTGTAGCAGTGTCATCTATACCCCAAAAGAGAAGTGCCTTGCTTCGGCTTTGTGCAAAGTTTACTTCAAAGTCTTCATCTACTACATTTTTGAAAGTCTCATACATCTCATGGCTCATATCTTTGGCATCTGGTGCTACAAAGAGTGATCTTATCTTTTTCATGCCTAGAGGTTTGAGGAGTTTAAAAGTAGCTATCTTTACCTTGATAGACCAAGGCTTTTCTGTGAGTATTCCAGCTGAAGAGAGTAGCACTAGACAGGGAGTATCTAGTAGAGTTGAGACTTTACCACCAAAAGAGTGTCCCATAGCTATATCAGGCTCTGTGTCAAGCTCTTGCAAAAATAGTCGCATAATCTGGGCATAATCTTCAGTGGTCAGTATCATATCATTGTTACTTTTGCCAAACCCAGGCATATCTACATATATATGTTTATAGTTGCTAAGTGTTTTACCAAAGGCTTGTTTCATTATCTCTTTGTTACTTCCCCATCCATGTAGGATAAGGATACTTTTCTCAAGACCAGGATTGACCAGCTCATAGCTAATAGAAAACTGTTCAGATTTATATTTGCATACTTTACTAGCCATAAATTATATAGAACCTTTTAGCTTCTGTCTGCGATCAAAGCCATACATATCATTGAAGAAGTTCAAAGAACCATCTTCTTTGACATATGCTGTGAAGTATGTTATCTGTACAGGTATATGTCTGTTGAGATTTAGGTAATTTGTCTTTTTACTATTTGAGCTTTTCTGTACATCCTCGAATGGCTTAGAGCTATAATTACTAGAGATATGCTTTAGTAGCTTTTGTGGCTTAGCTAAACGAATACAACCATGACTATAAGCTCTCTTTTCCCTTTTAAATAGGCTTTTAGCTTGTGTATCATGCATATAAACTGCAAATCTATTTGGAAACATGAACTTGACAGTACCTAGTGCATTTCTGTTAGATGACCTCTGTATGAGCTTATATGGCAATGCTTTTTTCTTGTACTCAGGCGTTAGATATAATTTCCAGTCCACACTTGCAGGATCAACTGCTTCAGAGCCTATATTATAATCTTTTCTTACAACCATATTTTTTCTTTTAAGATAATCAGGATTTTTTACTAGCTTTGGAATGAGTTCATCTCTTGCTATATTGTCAGGTACATTCCATGCGGGGTTTAGAACAATATACTTTAGTATAGAGCTAAATATCGGTGTTTGCCAGCTATTTTTACCCACTACTACAGCAAACTCCATGCTCTTTTGTCCACTCTCAAACATTCTAAATTTATACTCTGGAGCATTTATGAGAACATATGTATTCCAATCAGCACTCTTCATGATTTTGGTTCTCTCTATGTTGAGTTTTAATTTTCGTAGCTTTTTTGAGTTGCCAGAAGATTTCATACTGTTGTAATGCTTGAGTAACTTTTGGAACTGTGGAGAAGTAG
>DAOUPF010000176.1 GCA_030626265.1 Sulfurovum sp. | reverse complement strand
TGTAGGGACAACCCTTGTGGTTGTCCATAGCTACCCATGAAGGGCAACCCCTACATTTAATTAATGCAAAAATAATCTACAAGGATTTCTAATGAACATAACCATTCTCTTTGGAGGCTCAAGCTACGAGCATGAGATTAGTATTGTCTCTGCTATAACTATGAAAAAAGTACTTAAAAAGAGTAATCTACAGTCTGTATTTATAGATGCACTAAGAGATTTTTATCTCATAGATAGTGACAAAATGAAATCCAAGCTTTTCTCTTCGGGTGAGTATAAAAAGAGCAAAAAAGTACAGCTGAAGAAAACAGGATTTTTTGTGGATGGTATGCTTAGTTCAAAGCCAGTAGAGTCAGATGTAGTGCTAAACTTAATACATGGACGAGATGGCGAAGATGGCAAGATAGCCTCTTTGTTAGAGTTCTATGCAGTGCCATTTATCTCTCCTCGCACAGAGGCATCAGCTATAAGCTACAACAAACTATATACTAAATTCTTAGCAGAGACTCTAGATATAAAAACAGTTGCGTATGAGTATCTATCTATAGAAGATGAGAGGCATATAGAGATGGACTATCCTGTCATTATAAAGCCTGTTAGATTAGGTAGTAGTATAGGAGTTAGTATCGTTAGAAGTGAAGCAGAGCTTGACTATGCTCTGGATATTGCTTTTGAGTTTGATACCATGGTTATAGCTGAAAAATATATAGATAGAGTAAAAGAGTATAACCAAGCAGGGGCATTTACAAGTCAGTGGGAGCTCTCTATAGTAGAGGAGCCACAAAAGGAAGAGTTTTTAGACTTTGAGACGAAGTATATGGACTTCTCTAGAGATTCACAAGTACTCTCCGCAGACATTTCAGATAAGCTCAAAATAAAAATCCAAGACTGTTTCAAAAAAGTATACGAACCTCTATTTTTAGGTAGTGTAATTCGCTGTGATTTCTTTGTCATTGATGATGAAGTTTACCTAAATGAGATAAATTCAGTGCCAGGATCTATGGCAAATTATCTATTTGATGACTTTGAAAGTATGATAGAAAGACTATCACAAAATCTTCCATCAGAGGAGAATATAGTTATAGATTATCAATATATCCACTCTATTCAGAGTGCAAAAGGTAAGGCATAAAACAAATAAAATAGGAGAAATATTCTCCTATTAAACATCTTCTATACCCGCTATTGTCGCATTTAGTAACTTTTATAAAATAATTAATGAACATTAACAGTAATGATAGTAAATTAAGCCAGACTTATATAAAAGACTTTATAATGTTTTCGTTACTGTTACTGTAACTTTACTGTAACAAAACTATTTTTAGGAGGCTTATATGCAGTCAAATGCAGCTATGGAATATGATTATTCCATCGTAAAACTGTTTATGTGGACTACGGTCATATTCGGTTTTGTCGGAATGCTAATTGGAGTGCTCATTGCAGCACAGTTGGCATATCCAGAACTAAACTATCTACTGGGTGAATACGGTACTTTCTCACGATTGAGACCACTACACACTAATGTTGTTGTTTATGGATTTACGCTAAGTGCCGTTTGGGCATCATTTTACTACTCTGCTCAAAGAGTATTGAAAGTATCTATCGCAGAATCTAAATTTTTGATGATTCTAACAAAGGTTCATTTTTACCTTTACTTTGTTGCAGCAGCAGCACTAGTAGTTACTCTATTGATGGGTATTACTGCGAGTAAAGAGTATGCACAAATGGAGTGGCCACTTGATATCGTAATCGTATTGATTTGGGTTATATGGGGTGTTGCAATGTTTGGTTTGATTGGTATCAGACGTGAAAAGTCACTTTATATCTCTATGTGGTACTATATAGCTTGTTTCCTTGGTGTTGCAATGCTTTATCTATTTAACAACATGGCAGTACCTACTTACTTCTTCTCTGGTGGACTTGGTAGTATTATGCACTCAGTATCTATGTATGCTGGTACAAATGACGCTATGGTTCAGTGGTGGTGGGGACATAATGCAGTTGCATTCGTCTTTACAGTGCCTATCATTGCTATGATATACTACTTCCTACCAAAAGAGTCTGGTCAAGCAGTTTACTCATATAAACTATCTTTACTCTCTTTCTGGGGTTTGATGTGTGTTTATCTATGGGCTGGTGGTCACCACCTACTATGGTCAACTGTTCCTGATTGGGTACAGACTATGGCATCGATATTCTCAGTTATATTGATTCTTCCATCATGGGGTTCTGCGATCAACATGCTTCTTACTATGAAGGGTGAGTGGAATCAGCTAACAGAGAATCCATTGATAAAATTGATGGTTCTTGCATCTACATTCTATATGCTTTCTACTCTAGAGGGACCAATTCAAGCTGTTAAATCAGTTAACGCGATTGCACACTTTACAGACTGGATTCCAGGGCATGTTCATGATGGTGTTCTTGGATGGGTTGGATTTATGGCATTTGCTGCTGTAATGCATATGGCTCCAAGAGTATTTAAAAGAGAGATATATTCAAAAAGTCTTCTTGACGCTCAGTTCTGGGTACAGACTATCGGTATCGTACTATACTTCGCATCTATGTGGATCGCAGGTATTACTCAAGGTATGATGTGGAGAGCTGTTGATGAGTATGGTAACTTAATGTATAGCTTTATTGATACAGTATCAGTATTGCATCCATATTATGTTATTCGAACGCTTGGTGGACTACTATACTTTGTTGGTATGGTTATGTTTGCTTATAACTTTTATAAAACTGCAACTTCAGGTCGAAAACTCGAAACTGAACCACAGTTTAAATCACCTATGGCTTAAGGAGGTAGATTATGTTTCATTGGTTAGAAAAAAATCCATTCCTATTTGCAGTGGTTGTGTTCCTTGTTATTGCGTTTGCAGGTATCGTTACTATCCTGCCTAACTTTGCTCAGTCAGCTCAGCCGATTAAAGGGCTTAAGCCTTATACGGTTCTAGAGCTTGCTGGTAAAGAGGTCTACAAAAAAGACAATTGTCTTTCATGTCACTCACAGTTGATTCGTCCATTTAAGTCAGAGACTGACAGATATGGTCAGTATTCACTATCTGGCGAGTATGCATATGATAGACCATTCTTATGGGGTTCTAAAAGAACTGGTCCAGATCTTCACCGTGTAGGTAACTACCGTACGACAGACTGGCATGAGAATCATATGTGGGATCCAAAATCAGTTGTACCTGACTCTATTATGCCAGCGTACAAGCACCACTTTACAAATATTGCGGATATAGAGACAGCTTATGCTGAAGCAGTTGTAGTCAAAAATGTGTTTAACACTCCTTATGGCGACGAGATTGCAGAAGGTAAAGATGCATATAATAAGCACTTTGATGCTACGATTCTTCCAGAGGCAAAGAAAATTACTGCCAACATGAAGAAAGCAGATATCAAAGCTATGGTTGAAGCAGGAAATATTCCTGAGATTGTAGCCTTGATTGCTTATATGAATCGATTGAAGTAAGAGGAGTGTATAATGAATTTAGCTGAAATACAGGGGTATGTTTACCTAGTGATGACTATCGTTATGGTAGGAGTTCTGTATAGCTATATCGTATACCTTTATAGAAGTGAAAAAAAAGGTGAAAAGGATTATGAAAAGTATGGGAATATTGCTCTTGATGACAACATTGATAGCAAGCCCATAGAAGACATGCCTGAGCCTAAGAATGAAAAATAAGGAGTAGTTAAATGAATTCTTTCATTGTAAAAGGTCTTATATTTGCTGCCATATTGATGGTAGGAACGCTAGTAGTCGTTCAACAGATGCGGATTGATTTGAGTGACCCAGTTAATATGATTACCATGATTGGTGCTCTTGCGATTGCTGGTCTCTCTTTTGGTGTATCTGCCAAATATTTGGCACAGATGCAAAGCGATACAGCTTCTGGTGAACTTGCAGAAGAGAACTGGGATGGTATCGGTGAGTATAAAAATGAGTTGCCAAGTGGATGGGCTTGGTCATTTTTTGGTACTATGGTTTGGGGTATGTGGTATTTCTTTTTATCTCCATATTCACTAAATAG
>DAOUPF010000331.1 GCA_030626265.1 Sulfurovum sp. | reverse complement strand
CCCTTTAAAAGTAAGTTATAATGGGACTTTGAGAGGGTTTGTGTAAGATTGTGAATCTATGAGTTCTCCGCTCATAACCGAGTGGTCGGGAGTTCGAGTCTCCCCGGACCCACCACTATTTTTGCACCATTAAATCACACTTTTAACAAAATAAAATCTTTTATACCAAATCAAAATAATTATCAGGTGTTCACTTAGGTGTTCACTTAACGATGTGCGAACTGCTTATGCATCCAATCGTAATCTTTAACCCTGCCTAGGCTTGTAGCCCCATGATCTTCTACTATTTTCCAGTGCTGCTCAAAGTTTTTATGGCTTAGCTGTGCTCTTGGTGCATGCCATCGTAGTTGATTTTGGGATGGGTTGATATCTTCTGCTATCCCCCAGGAGTGAGTGGACCATCGGGAGCCTCCTCTGATTTTTCTTACATTGAGACAGCCACCCCATAGATCTAGACCATTCTCCTCTATAAAATCCATACCATAGTGACTGAGGATATCCTCATGGATGCCTTGGAGATCTTCAGCTACTAGCTTGTGGCATGTGATTTTTCTGATTTTGTGATCTGTTGCCCAGGCTATCTTCATCTTGTAGGGTAGCAAAATCCTGACTTGATTTTTGCCTACTTTGCCATAGAAGCTGCTAATCTGTGATTCGTGAGGATAGTGTCGTCCAGATGCTTTTGCCCTGGTAGTAGTATGATCTGCATCTAGTTCACCTCTGTCTTTATATGTAGAAGGGAACATCGCTGCCATAGTATGTCTACCTATGATGCCATCTGCTATGAGAGGTGGATGAATACGCTGGAAGTGCATGACTGCTAGCCGTGTCATACGACCATAGTCTCCATCTATCCTGCCATGATACAATCTTAGCCCCTGAAGTGCCTTCTGGAGCTCTAATACGCCTTGTTTAGTACCACGACCATAGTCACCATCGATTCGTCCTGTATATAGCCCTACTGATGCCAGTGCTTCTTGGAGTGCTTTTACTTTCATTCCCTCTCCTTACCACAATATATCTCTCTAATCCCATCTTTCACGCCCCACTCATGGATATGATAGATGACATCGTCAACTCTACACTCTGTCTTGTCTTTATCTACTGCATCGATAACCTCGATGAGCACTGGCACTTCTTTGACCTGCTCACCATCGCAAAATACATCAGTCTTTATCATGATCTTTATTCCATTTTCTCGCAAAGCGATTGTAGTCCTCACACTCTTTTAGATTGGCACTATTGACTGTGCGTAGTTGTTCGATCAGTAGATGTCCTTTTTTGTTGGCTTTTACTTCTGTAGGAGGAGGGTCTTGATAGCAGTTGAGGATAGGCATTCTTTGGTAAACATAATTAGTCACGCATCCATTAACGAACGGCAGTAGTAATATCATCATCAGCATTATTTTGTATGACATCTTGTTCCTCCTTTAGTCTGGCTATCTCTCTCTGGGCTGCGGTTTGTCTAGGTTTCTGTGCAGCTTCAAACTCTCTGATAGAGCCCTCAGCCTCTGCACCTATAAGAGCATCCTTTGCGTCATCAGCCTTATCTTTATAGTGATCACCTCTGATCTTTAGCCCCGAGATTACTGATAGGATCGCTCCTATCACTACCCACAGCTTCCAGTCTAGTATTTTATTCAGCATGTTTTACTTCCTTTAGCGTATCTATACAGCCCTCTAGCCTAGTAGTCGCTATATCTAATCGCTTGATACAGTCATTTTCTCTATGTTCTAGGTCATGTATTCTTGTATGAGCCTCTTCGATACGCTCTGCATTTTCAGTATGAGACCCCATGAGAGTTTTTATACTTTTATAGGAAATAAAACCCATAAATCCAAACATCAAGGCCACTATAACGATGGCAAAGAGGATGAAGCCATCAGCTCCTGTTCCACTTAGTACTACAGCTCCGTTGACTGTACTTTTTATTATCTCTGGTGTATCTGGCATCTATTTTCCTTTGTTAATGTTGTGAGGCTAGTTGATAATGTTGGCATTATATAATCCCACCAAAAAGCAGATATGAAATAAAGTACAAATATGCAGTAAAAATAGACGGTATCAATACACTATAAAAAATATCCTTCCATTCTGCCGTATGGTTCTCTGGGTCACTCATGTCTCTAACCTCTTTGCCTGTAGCAGTTAGTAAAGTAATACCTAGTGCTATAAGTGGTGGAGTTGCTGTAATTAATAGCCCTAAATATCCTAATGTGAACCAAAAAGAGTGGGCTAGTTTATCGTGTGCTATATTTGGCATTATGCTTTCCACTTTCCAGTTGCTGTCAAAAAAACATCTGCTACGCCAGTTGCTCCACCTACCACACCAATACTAAGAGTCCAGAATGAGTCAGTAACAAACATTAGTCCAGTTGTTTTCCGATACTCTGTTCTTTGTGCAGCAGTACCACTCACGCT
>DAOUPF010000229.1 GCA_030626265.1 Sulfurovum sp. | reverse complement strand
CTAGCAAGTGTATATTTCTCCTCGTTGACTTCTTTATCTTTGCCTAAAACTTTTAGTGCTTTTTTTAGAGTAACATTCTCCTTTTCTGCCTTTAGGATAGACTTGGCTATCTTGGAGAGTTGCTGATTCATCTGCTTTTGCTCTCTGTTTGTTTTGCTTAGATTACTTTTATTTGATTTAATTTTAGTTGTGGTAGTTTGTGGTTTTTTATCCCACAGACTTTTGATGTTATTACTCTTTTGTGCTGAAAAAGCAAAAGAGACAGTCAAGACAAAAATCCACAATCCTCTCATCAAAGCTTATTCTCCTTACTACTAACCACAACTACAATGACTGCAACTATCACAATCAGCAAAGATATACCACCCAATATAGCTATATCTTTATACTCAAACAGTAACTCCTGTTTATTCACTAGTATTTCTATATTACTTGTCTTGACCCACACAAAACGCAAAAATATAAACAGTCCACTAGTTATGACTGTTGCTATCAATGCATCAGCTATAGCTCGCTTGAACAAAATACCACTACGCAGCATCGTAGAGGCTCCAAATATCTCCATAACTTGCATTCTCTCTCTATGTGCAAACTGCCATATCTCCATCTGTTTAATAACCAAGAAGATACTAGTAAGAGACATAAATGTTACAAATGTCCATAACACTATTTTGATAAATACAAACAGATTGTAGTTGGAGTTATGGTTTTTACCAAATGTCTCTACTTTTTTGATATCCTCAGATGCTATGAGCTGTTCTTTGATCTGCTCCAGAGCCGAATTGTCTAGATAACTACCAAATCTAACTGTATAAAAAAAAGGTAAAGCATTCATAATATCATCAGCACTTGTATCACTCATGCCCTCTGCCATCTCATCTACAATAGCCTGTTTTTTTATAATATCTATAGCAGAAATATTAAAATTTATCTGCTTTAGCTCTGATAGTGTCATTGATTTATTTGCTAAAATTAGCATAGAGTAATCAGCTTTTAAGTCCTGTTCATAGTTTTTTGTCAATCTATCAAAAACCAAAAATGACTCGATTCCTAACAGTATTGCCAGTAGTGAAAAGATGAACATTACATGGTCTCTAATGTACTTCATAAATCCCCCTATTTTCTATGATAAGATGTCGGTAAGGTATACTAAATATAGTAGGTATCCTATGTGTCACCACCACTACTGTAGCATCTAGTTGTTCACAAGCATTCTCCATCAAGTCCCAGATGACATTGGAGGAATACTCATCTAGGTTTCCTGTTGGCTCATCCGCTAGTATGAGTGTAGGATTTTTAGACAGTGCTCTGGCTACTCCTATCCTCTGCTGTTCTCCACCACTGAGCTCTAGAGGCATACGATCGGCATATTCTGAGAGTTTGACATGTTTTAGGAGTCTTTTTGCTTGTGTCTCTTGGACATCAGCACTATATCCTGCAATTATCAGAGGTAGTACTACATTTTTGGCAACGCTCCACTCGTTGATGAGCTTATAGTCTTGAAATATGATACCAAAGTGAGTACGAAGCTCTTGGAGCTTTTTTGTGCTGACTCTATTCATATCCTGACCACCTACCAATAGATTACCATCTTTGGGTACAAGCTGTCCATAGAAAGATCTAAGCAGTGTAGATTTACCACTACCTGATGGTCCCGTGATAAAAACAAAATCACCTTTCTTTATCTTAAAGTTTGCATTCTTGATAATCTCTTTATCGCTCTTGTCGTAAGCCAAAGTCAAATGAGATGCTGAAATTATATTAGCCATATACTATCTCTCCTATATGTTGATGTGCATGATAATTTGGTTCTGTTTTTACTGGGTTTTGGGGGTAGTAAGAGAACCCTTGATCCTTGAAATACAGATACTTATGCTCTGGCTTATCAAAGCTACCAAAAGCACACTTGATGATAGCAGAGTCACTACCTATGAGGTTGTATCTCCTCTCAAAATGAATAAAGAAGTCTTTTTTCACTATAGGCTCTTTTGGCAATTCGACAAGCTTACTAACCTGAGCTTTAAATGAAAAATCATACTCTCTATCTACCTGCTCTGATAAAAGCCTAGAGCATACTGTAACAGTATATATATCCTTTTCTTGTGCTCTCCATCTATCTTCATATTTGCTAATGACTGCTAAGTCTAGATTCTTCTCTACAGCAAAACTAATCTTTGGGTGTGCAGAGAAAGTCTCTAGTGCATACTCATAATAGTTATCACTATCTGTTCTAAGCTCTAGCTCTCCATCTATATCCAATACTCTAAGTGACTCTTCTAAAAAACGTTTACTGATGACTCTTCTGTGTGGCTTCTTATCCCAAGGGACTGGAAAATGCACATATATCTGAATACAAGAGTTTGACGGCATCATCTCGAGTAAGAGTCTCGCATCATAGTTGACTATCCATATATTTTCAATCCCCTGAAGCTCTATCTGTTTGAGCACTTGCTGAGCTGATGGAGTATGTATCTCTATACCTATATAAAGTATGTCAGGATTATTTTTTGCCTGATACATCAGATGTCTACCACTCCCAAACCCAACCTCTATAGCTACTTTATCTCTAGTAAACTTTGGTGTCTCAAAATCTTTTATCTTTTTGTTTGCATCTTTTGCTAGTGGTGGCTTATATGGAGATAGTGCTATATTTGAATGTAAAACTTCTAGTTTAGCTTCTATGATTAGATAAGCCAACATCTTTTTGATTTTGTTCACATCAAGAGGTCTACTTACAGTATCAGGCTTGATGAGATATTCATCACCTCTCTTTTTTATCTCTAGCAAAAACTCTTCATCCTCATATCTGACACCTAACAATTCATCATCACTATGCTCTACTAAAGCACGAAACTCGAACTTATCATTATCTCTTATGAGTGTGTCTAAAGAGCTAGTATTGAAACTTTTTACTTTGATATGAGGCACTACTGATTTCTCCTATTTTATCTTCAATGATATTGGATTACTAGCTATAGATCTAATATCTGCACTACTTCGTGCAACAATACGATAGCTATACTCATACCCTATAGCAGATGATTTGTCTATAAACTCTGGCATCAATCTACCTTTGACCTGAGCCAGATACTTCCACTCACCACCACTAATCTTTCTCTCCACTATATATCCTGAAATTGCAGGGTTTTGGTGAGGAGACCACAAGAGCTTTACTATACCTTTATCACTCATATAAACTTTGATTAGCTCTACAGGATTGAAGGATGCACGCGTTCTTACTTTGAGGACAGAGCCTGGTAAAGATTCTTGTAGCAAGCTATAAGTTGTAAATGTATATAGATATACCTGATTTGGAGAGACTTTTGAATCCACAAAATGCGTAGCATATCTATCATCTATCGTTGCTATCTT
>DAOUPF010000149.1 GCA_030626265.1 Sulfurovum sp. | reverse complement strand
CAATAAAAAGTCCCAACTCACTTGCTCTAAATAACTCTTTAGAGTTTGATAACTTATTTAATTTATTTTTAGCATACACTTTATATAGTCTAAGTGCTACATATAAAGAAGCTATCACTGAAAGCGTTACCAATATATTTACAATAAAAATGTAATACAATACTACTAAGGTTATTACTAAATATATCAATTTTTTAAATTTAATCATTCTTTATCCACTTTAATAATTTTTATCAACTTTAGCACATTTTACTATATATTATTAAATCAATACTTACTGTAATTCATTCCAGTAATCTTCCTCAATCTCTTATTTATCAACCAGTATTCGATTCACTTTTTTCATAATATCTCTCCTACATAATCAATGCTATCATAAACAGATTAATGATTCATATTCTGATCACACCTAAATTGCATTAAACTCGGATTATGCAATAGAATTATAAAAATAGTACTTAGTGCTTGTGAATGCCCTAGATACAATGACTTGTTCAAGTTTTGTAATCTATATTGCATATTTCGTGTTAAAGTAGCTATTTGTGCTATAATCTCTAATATGGAGGGAGATGTTCATCGTAGAAGAAGGACAAGGGTGATGAAATTATTATTGTTAAAGAGAGGAGTAGTTAGATGAATGATGAAAAAGATTCTTTTGTGGAACCTGGTCATGAATTGGCAGATAAGGTAGAAGATCCATTTATAGGATTCCTACATGCAATCATACGTGTGGTAGTAAAAGTGTTGGCAGCTTTAATGGTTATGGTCATTGTTTGGGGTATCGGTGATGTTGTTTATGTTTTATATCAGCGTCTTGTTGCACCACCATTTATGCTCTTAAGTATTAGTGATATCTTGGCAACCTTTGGTGCCTTTCTTGCAGTATTGATAGCCATAGAAATTTTTATAAATATTACGCTCTATCTCAAAACCAATATTATACCCGTCAGGTTGGTTGTTGCAACCGCTTTGATGGCGATCTCGCGTAAAGTTATCATCTTTGACTTTGGAGAGATCACACCTCTTTTTGTTCTTGGTACGGCAGCGGTTGTCCTGGCTTTGGGAATAACATACTGGCTTATCAGCAAAGAACCTTAGAAACGGTTTAGAATGTCTCATCATGAGTACTCAATCAGATACGTCTATTTTTATATCTAGCTCTTTTTTTAAGTGTTTTAAAAAGCTATCTGCAACTGCATTATCATAATAATTCCCACATCTACTCATACTCAAGGTTATATTATATTCTTTTGCAATTTTTGTATATTCACATGAACTATATTGACTTCCTTGATCTGAATATAGTATAACGCTGTCTGTATTATTAAGTCTTTGTTTAATAAAGATAAAAAAAAGATTATGAAACTTCATAAACTATATGTACCTAAGCTTTAGGTAATTTGGCATTATTTCTGCTAAAATTTCATATATCATAATAAATAATAAATCCAAACCTAGGTTCAAAAAATATATAAAAGTAGGAATATGAAAACTTAACAAATAGCCTATATATAGCCTATAGGAAGATTTTGTACATGATAACAACAGATTATGGGGGAGCTTAATGGCAACTGTAGAGAAAGAGAGACTAAGAACAAATTTAGACAAGGTACTTTGGAAGCTAGAAGAAGCACGTATATCAGTAAGTGAGCATCACATAGTCAAGCTAGTAGGCGTTGGCAAATATACAGATGTAGAAAATATAGCTACACTCTATGCTCTAGGACAGAGGGCTTTTGGTGAGAACCAAGTACAGCAACTAGAGAGTAGAATGAAAGAGCTAGAGGATTTACCACTAGAGTGGCATATGATAGGCTCTTTGCAAAAAAATAAAATCAATAAGCTCATAGAGCTACACCCTGCTCTCATGCATTCACTTGATAGCATAGAGCTCGCTACTGAACTAAACAAAAAGCTATTGGTGAAAGATAGAAAAATGAACTCTCTTCTACAGATAAATGCTGCTGCTGAGGATAGCAAATCGGGATTTTGTACTGATCAAGCATTTGATATGTATCAGCAGATAAGTGAGACTTGTCCTCAAATCAACCTAAAAGGCATCATGACCATAGGTGCTCATACAGAAGATACGAAAGTGGTACAAAAGAGCTTTGAAGATACTAGAGCTGTATTTGAAAGATTAGAAAAAAGTGGAGCTACAATATGCTCTATGGTATGAGTAGTGATTATGAATTGGCGATTAGATGTGGTTCAAATCTCATCAGAGTTGGATCGGCTATATTTAAATAACCTATCTAGCTCTGACAATGGTCACATGTACCATATAAGTTGACCTGTCTATGCTCTAATGAAAAAGAAGAAGTTTTAGCAACTTTTTCAGTATCTATAGCTGTATCATCATCAAGCATTTTATCTATGACTGTACCGCACTCTGTACAGATTAGATGAATATGCTCATCTTTGATTATCTCATATTTTGACTTTTCCCCGATGATTGGTATCTCTGTGAGTACACCTTTTTGAGTCATCAAGACGATATTTTTATATATAGTCGCTAGAGAGAGTGAAGAGTGTATCCTAGATACCTCTTCGTAGATAGCCTCTATAGCTATATGCCCATACTTCTCTATCACTTCTAGTATCTGCATACGCTGAAATGTAGCTTTGAGCTGATGCTCTTTGAGAAGAAGTGCATAATCTATCATATAAGACTCTTATAGCTCATCTGCGTGCTTACCAAGGTACTCTGCTACACCCTCAGTGTCAGCTTTCATACCCTCGTCACCTTTTATCCAACCAGCAGGACATACTTCACCATGCTCATTTGTAAATATCATAGTATCTACCATACGAACCATCTCGTCTATATTTCTACCTAGTGGAAGGTCATTGATCACGGCATGTCTGACTGTACCATCAGCATCTATGAGGAAAGAACCTCTAAGAGCTACAGACTCGCCTAAAAGAACATCATAGTCTCTAGCTATCTGCTTGGTGATATCAGCTACTAGTGGGAACTTAACTCTACCAATTCCACCTTGATCAACTGGAGTCTCTCTCCATGCGAAGTGTGAGAACTGACTATCTACAGATACACCGATTACATTTACGCCTCTACTTGTAAACTCTTCTACTCTATGAGAAAATGCGATGATCTCTGATGGACATACAAAAGTAAAGTCAAGTGGATAAAAGAAAAGAACTGCACCTTTCTCACCTATGTTATCATATAGGTTAAAATCCTCTACTATTTGACCGTTTGCCAAAACTGCTGTTGCTGTAAAATCTGGAGCTTTATTTGTTACTAACATTATAATTCCTTATGGATAATTTTTATTACTAAGGAAATTGTATCTTTTTATTCTTAAATTAAACTGCTATTGACACTTATATTGCTTTACTGCATCTCTAACAGTCTCTTTTTTAAATGGTTTTTTGACTAATAAATCATATAAGCTAGCCTCTTCATCACTTAGTGTAGGGTCTCCCGTGATTGAGATTGCAAAAATAGGCTTTATATTTTCTTCTTTCTCAAAACTTCTAAACTCTTTTATTACTACTGTACCAGAAATTCCTGGCATATGCTTATCTAAAAATACTATATCAAATGGATTCTTATCCTTTATCGCATTTTTAAGAGTTTCTAGTATTTCAATCCCATCTAATGCAGAAATTATTTCAACATATTCTGTCTCAAGCATTGATTTTAAAAGTATGATATTAATTTTATTATCATCCCCTATAAGTATTTTTGTTTTTTTCTCTGAGAATACAGTACTATAAACCAAATCGTCATAATAGCTGTTTTTAGAAATAATATCATATTTAGATACACTTGAATCTTTTGAAAGTGAAAACAGAGCCTCTTCAACTAATAATAACTTTATTCCCTTTTTCTCAACTATATCCAAGACTGATGGAGAGATTTTATGCTGAAAACAAAACAAATGGCTAGTATTGTCATTTACTGTATTTGAGATAGTAATTTTTTCTGAGGGCATACCAAGTTCAATAAGATAACTTTGTATATTATTAGCATTAACACAATCTAAATTGTCTGTTAAAATAGTAATTTTTTTATCAAAATTTTTAAATTTATCATAACTAGGTGTGCTATCAATAATTTTGATAGGTATAGTGAAGTAAAATTTACTTCCTTTGTTTAGAGCACTTTTTAACTTAAGTTCACCGCCTAGACTATTAGCATATTTTGCACAGATGGCTAAGCCTAAGCCTGTTCCACCAAAATGAACGCTTGTGTCATCTTCTGCTTGCTTAAATGCTACAAAGATATCTTTTTGTTTACTCTCATCTATCCCTATCCCTTGATCAACAACTGATATCTTTAGTTTTTTATTCTCAGCATCAAATTTAACCTTAAAGTCTATTTGTTTTCCTTTAGGTGTGAATTTATAGGCATTTCCTATAAGATTGATGATCATTCTTTTAATCTTAAGTTCATCTATTTCAATCTCTTTGGGAATCAGAGGATCTATGTGAATGAGATAATCAATCTCTTTATCAAACATATTAGCTGAGAACATATTGGCAGCTTGTGCAAAAAATCTGATAGTATTCACAGTGGCTGGTTTAGCTGTTTGTATTTCATGTGTTTGCTTTACTTGCTCCAAGATAGAATCTGTCAGAGTATTGATAAACTGTGCACTCTCTTTCGCATTTTCTAT
>DAOUPF010000048.1 GCA_030626265.1 Sulfurovum sp. | reverse complement strand
ATCATGATTGATACTACTACATTTACTATACTAGCAACATTCTCTATGTTGACAGGTACTATGCTTCTCATGTGGATTGGTGAGCAGATTACACAAAAAGGTATCGGTAATGGTATATCTTTGATTATCTTTGCAGGTATTGTATCTGGTATACCATCAGCTATTAGTAACACAGTTACAGCAGTAAATGCTGGAACCATGAGCTTCTTGTCAGTATTGGCAATAGCAGCTATTATGCTAGTGACTATAATGGTGATTATATATGTAGAGCTTGGTGAACGCCGTGTTCCTATCAGCTATTCTCGTAAGACTATCATGCAGAATCAAAACAAGAGAGTGATGAACTATATTCCAGTTAGAGTAAATATCTCAGGAGTTATTCCTCCTATCTTTGCATCTGCTGTTTTGATGTTCCCACTTACGATGTTACAAGCTAGTACCAATGCGACTATTACAGGGATAGCAGACTTGCTAGCTCCTGGTGGCATTGTATTTAATGCGGCAACATTCTTGCTCGTTGTATTCTTCGCATTTTTCTATGCATCGATACAGTTCAATGCAAAAGATATCTCTGATAACTTGAAGAGACAAGGTGGATTTATTCCGGGCGTTCGTCCTGGTGAGCACACTAAAGAGTTTTTAAATGAAGTGGCAAGTAGATTGACAGTTACAGGTGCTATATACCTAGCTATCATATCAACATTCCCATTCATTCTTATCAATGGTCTAGGAGCTTCGTTCTACTTTGGTGGAACTGCTGTATTGATTATCGTGCAAGTAGCACTCGATACAATGCGTAAGATAGAAGCACAAAGAACAATGAACCAATATGAAGTACTAGGAAATGTAGGTCTCTAATGGCTATTGCACTTCGCAAGCCCGACGAAATTGAGAAGCTCAGACGAGCTGGCTCAATCGTCGGCAAAACACTTCAATATCTCCAATCTATTATCAAGCCAGGCATGACACTATTAGAGATTGACTCTATTGGTGAAGCATATCTACGGAACCTTGGGGCAGAGCCTTCATTTAAGGGTCTTTATGGATTTTCAGGTTCAGTATGTACTTCACTAAATGAAGTATGTATACATGGTATGCCTAGCAAGCAAACGATAAAAGAGGGTGATATACTAGGTCTAGATATCGGTACAAAACTTGATGGTTATTATGGTGATGCAGCTATCACTATGCCTATAGGTAAGATATCAAAAGAGGATGAAGCACTAATAGCTTGTTCAAAAGATGCACTATATCATGCCATAGAGTCTATAAAGGCTGGTATGAGGTTTAAAGAGCTTACTGAGATACTAGAAGACTTTATAACTGGACGAGGCTTTGTGCCATTGCGTGACTATTGTGGTCATGGTATAGGCTCAAAGCCGCATAGTGAGCCAAATATACCAAACTATCTAGAAGGTAAAGCAAAGCAAGGACCAAAGATAAAGAATGGTATGGTCTTTTGTCTAGAGCCTATGGTATGCCAGACTAGTGGCACACCAGTACTCTTGGAAGATAATTGGTCTGTAGTGAGTGATGATGGACTAAGGACAAGTCACTATGAGCATGAGATAGCTATTGTAGATGGCAAAGCGATAATACTGACAAATGCTGATTAGCATATATAAACATAAAGGAACAAAATGGCAAAAGATGATGTAATAGAAATAGATGGAAAAGTAATAAAAGCACTACCAAATGCGACATTTAATGTTGAGCTAGAAAATGGGCATGTGATTCTCTGCCATATAGCAGGAAAGATGAGAATGCATTATATTAAAATTCTCCCTGGAGACAAAGTAAAAGTAGAACTTACACCATATAGCCTAGATAAAGGTCGTATCACATTTAGATACAAATAGAGCAAAGTTTTTATTTGCCCTATTTTCTTTTATGCGTAGGTAAGTATTTTTGTTCTAGGAGTTAGTTATATCGCTCAATTAACTCTTTCTCTAGAATCGGCTTACCTATGCCAAAGCCTTGCACATAGTCTATACCTAGATCTGTGAGCTTACTCTTCTGTATATCTTTGTCTACCCATTTTGCAACGGTCTTAATATTTAGATTTTTTGACATTTCTATAAGAGAGTGTAACATTTCATAAGTAATCTTATCTTCTAGTTTAGTTACAAAGCTTCTATCAAACTGCACCATATCAAATCTAAAGTGTTTCATATACTCCATAGAAGCATTAGATGATCCAAAGTTATCTATAGCTATGCGTATCCCTTTTGTTCTCATATAGTTTAGAGTTTGAAAGTAGTTACTAAGGTCATGGTGGGCTTTTCTCTCATATAGCTCTATTATTAGTCTAGAGGCATCAATACCACTTTGATCAAGATAATCAAAAAATCTATTTTGAAACTCTCTATTTCTTAAAGAAAATGGAGAGATATTAAAGGTAAAAGATATACTCTTATCAAGAAGAGGTAAAAGGTCTATAAGGTGTGTTATAATTGCAAAATCATAGTCCATTCCTAGTCCAATACGATTAATAACAGGTAGATAAGTTTTAGGTAGGATATCACCAAACTTATCAGAGTTTAACTTAACAGAGATTTCATAAATATTAACTTTATTAGTTTTAGTATTGAGAAGTGGACGAAAAGTAAAGGTTAGTTTATTCTTTTTGAGTGAAGTGACAATAGCACTTTCTATTTTTGATATATTAGATATATCTTTAATCTCATCTTTGCCTTTCTCATCAGGATGGTGTTTCTTTGAAGTTGCCATTTCATCTTTGAGGTGCATAATGGTTTTTTCTAGCTCTTCATTTGTATAGGTTATGATAGAGAATTTATAGTCTATATCAATGCTATTGATAGTGTGATTTTCTTTTATAAATTTTTCAAGAGTCTCTTTGAGATCCTCTTTTCTCTCTTCTATGGCTACTAGAAATTCTGCTCCATAGCGTCTTCCAATTAAAGCTTTTTCTAGACCAGCTTCTTCCAATACTTGGTTTAGCCTGTGTATAGTACTATGAAGCAGTTTATTGGCCTCTATTGAGCCATAGTTTTCATTTATAGAAGAAAGATTGTTTATTATTATCAGAGATATAGTCTTTGACTTGGAAGTCTCCAACATACTTTTAAATGCACTTTGATTAAAGCCTTGAGTCTCATTGTCTAGAAGACTCTCTTGAGAATCTACTATAAGAAGAAAATATATAAAATATATTGAGATAAAGACAATTCCTGCAATAAGTAAACTATTTTCTATGATAAGATCTATGGAATTATTTTTAAGGAAAATAGCATATAGTACTAGAGCAATGAGTAGAAGGATAGGGACTCCAGCTCTAAGGGCTAGCTTGAATTGTCGTCCTCTCTCTTCTAGTTCAGATAATAGCATTATACATCCAAGTGTTTTACATCTTTTGCATGGGTCTCTATGTAGTTTCGTCTAGGCTCTACTTCGTCACCCATAAATAGAGTGAAAGTATCACTAGCCTCTTCTACATCATCTATTTTGACCTGTAGTAGTCTTCTGTTCTCTGGAGTCATAGTAGTCTCCCATAGTTGCTCTGGGTTCATCTCTCCTAGACCTTTGTATCGTTGGATATATGCACCTTTTTTTGCTGAAGTTTCTACTAGTTCAAATAGCTCTAGTAAATCTTTGTCTTTAAACTCATCAGTGATATGCTCAGAGATTTTTTGATTTATATAAACAGCTTCATTGTAGTGAGGGTTTGTAAATAGTACATCATCTACGATTAGCTCTTCTAGCCCATCTTTTGTCTGTACAAATAGGTGAATCTTATCGTCATCTACATTTTTGCTTAGGATGTTGTATCCAAGGTCTTTGATGAATTTTTCAAGTATTTTGGCCAGCTGCTTAGTAGTGCCTCCTACTACATCAGGGTTCTCTATCATGTATCTCAACACTTCTGGAAGAGCAAACCTCTTCTCTATCTCTTTGAGAGTCATTCTGTAGTAGCCTACAAGCTTGAATAGGTCTATGAGGTCATTATGCCCCATTGTGTCACTCTCTATAGCTGATATACCATGCTCTATGAGGAAGTCATTAAGAGCTGTATCATCTTTGAGGTATGTCTCATTTTTGCCTTTTTTATATCGGTATAGTGGAGGTTGAGCTAGATATAGGTATCCCTTGTCTATGATTGGTTGCAAAAACCTGAAGAAGAAAGTCATCAGTAGTGTCTGGATGTGGCTACCATCAACATCGGCATCGGTCATGATGATGACTTTGTGATATCGTAACTTCTCTTCATTGAATTCATCACCTATACCACAGCCAAGGGCAGTAATCATATTTTTAATCTCATCAGATTTTAGTATTTTTTCCAATCTAGCTTTTTCAACATTTAAAATCTTACCTTTGAGTGGCAATATCGCTTGGAATACACGATCTCTTCCTTGCTTTGCAGAGCCTCCAGCAGAATCCCCTTCCACCAGATATATCTCTGAGACTTCAGGGTCTTTGCTCTGGCAGTCTGCTAGCTTGCCTGGAAGAGTTCCTACGCCTAGACCATCTTTTCTCTTGACTAAGTCTTTTGCTCTTTTTGCGGCATCTCTACCTTTGGCAGCTAGGATTACTTGTGCCATGATAGCTTTTGCGTCTATAGGGTTCTCTTCCATGTACTTTTTGAAGTTCTCTGAGAAGAATTTCTGTACTAATGGTCGCACATAGCTTGAACCCAGTTTGCCTTTAGTCTGTCCTTCAAACTGTGGCTCTGGTACACGCACAGATATGATAGCGATGAGACCTTCTTTACAGTCATCACCACTGATTTTTGTATTTTTCTCTTTGGCATTTGCATTTTTGGATACATATCCTGAGAGTGAACGAGTAAGGCCCGCTCTAAATCCAGCCTCATGAGTACCACCATCTGCTGTTTTAATGTTGTTTACAAAAGTTAGGACTTTGTCACTGTCTGCATCACAGTACATGATAGCGATATCCATCTCTATGTCATCAGCTGCACCTTGGAAGAACTGTGCTTGCGATAGTGGCTCTTTGGTGTTCATATCCTCTACGAACTGCTTTAGCCCACCCTCAAAGTTAAACTTTTCATGTGTACCATCTCTCTCATCTTTGAAGTCTATAGTGATTTTTGGATTTAGGTATGCAAGCTCTTTGAATCGCTTCATCAAAATCTCTTTTTGGAAATCTACAGTTTCAGTAAAGATACTATCATCAGGCCAGAACTCAATAGTAGTTCCTTTTTTTCTGCCTTTCTTAATGACCTCTATCGGTGCTTGAGGGATACCTTTTTGGAAGAACTGTTGATGTACATTGCCGTCTCTTGTGATTGTAAGAGTCAAGTCTTTTGAGAGTGCATTTACAACAGATACTCCAACCCCATGAAGACCACCAGATACTTTGTAGGTGTCTTTATCAAATTTACCACCAGCATGAAGTACAGTTAGTACTACCGTGGCTGCTGATATCTTTTCTGTTGGATGTTCTGCTACAGGGATACCTCGACCATTATCCTCAACTATAGCAGAACCCTCTTTTGTGAGTGTGACTTTGATAGTGTCACAGTAGCCTGCCATCGCTTCATCTATAGAGTTATCTACTACTTCGTATACTAGGTGGTGTAAACCTCTGACTGAGGTGTCACCTATATACATTCCTGGTCGTTTTCGTACTGCTTCTAGCCCTTTGAGGACCTTGATATTACTAGCACCATATTCTGCCATATTTAGACTCCATTATTAGGATATAATTAAATAGATTTTATCCTAATTTTGCTTTATTATAGGAGGGTGCCATTTTGCTGTTTTTTACTGCGTTGGACAGAGATTTTGTGTGGGTCAGAAAGTTGCTTTTGATGATAGGCTTCGATAGCGTATCTACCTACCATAGCAGCGTTATCTGAACAGTATTCTAGAGGAGCTACGAGGAGTGTTTTGTCAAACTCTTTGCAGAGTATCTCATAGGCATTTCTTAGATATAGGTTTGCCGAGGCTCCTCCTACTATGGCGAAGTTTTTTATATGCTCTTTGGCAAAGACCTTTTTGCTTTTTTGGAGAAGGTGGAGCTTGACTGCTCTTTGGAATGATGCAGCGAGGTCACGTCTGTCTTGTTCGCTCATCTCATCTGCTCCTCCTAGTGCTAAGACTTGTAAGCGGATAGCATTTTTGAGACCTGAGAGAGAGAAGGCAATTAGAGGAGAGTTGCGTAGAGGGATAGGCAGGTCAAAACGATGCTCATCACCACTAAGGGCTAGCTTCTCTATGATAGGCCCACCTGGATATCCTAGCCCCATCATCTTGGCACACTTGTCAAAACTCTCACCTACACTATCATCAATGCTAGTAGCTAGTATCTCCATATGCTCAAAGCTCTGTACACGGATTATCTGTGTATGCCCTCCTGAGATGAGAAGAACTAGTAGAGGAGTGATAGCCTCTTTTTCGATAAACAGAGAGTATATATGGGCTTTTAGATGGTGTACAGGGATGATAGGCAGCTTTTTGAGGGATGCTATAGTCTTTGCCATCATTAGACCCTCATTGAGAGTGACGGATAGCCCAGGTTGGTTGGTGACGGCTATAGCTTTTAGCTTGTCCAAGTAGGGTAGTGTACCCTCTAGTATCTTTGGTAGGGCAACTGCATGTAGACGGGAAGCCAGTTCAGGTACTACTCCGCCATAAAAAGAGTGCTCGACCTCTTGAGAAATCTTGCTATGATGGATGAGCTTTTTTGTGGCTATTTCGGTGACAGCTATGGAGCTGTCGTCACATGAACTCTCTATGCTGAGTATCATTTTTTCTCCATTACAAGCTCTTCTATCAATGCCCATTTTCCATAACCACTATCAGCATTTATATGTTTGGCATCTTTTATAATTGTCATAGGTATATTGTAACTGTCTGCTATCTCTTTTGCTTCTGTGCGGTTTATATAAGGGTCATTATCAGAGACTATCATCTGTATGGAATTGGCTTTTAGGTTTTGTGGCGAGGGTACTGGGAAAAAGCTTTTGACCATCTCTATGGGGGTTTTATGGCTAGGGGGGGATACAAGGAATAGTCTTTTGATAGGCACTATATCCTCTTCACATAGCCAAAACCACAAAGTGCAACCAAGAGAGTGACAGACTACAGTATCAGGCTGAAACTCCTCTAATATATTTTTGACCTGCTTTACCCATCTATTTTTACTAGGAAAGTGGGGATTATCTAATAGTGGGAATGATACTGTACCGTAATCCTTAGCTATCTGGGCTGCTAGCTCCGCTTGCCAATGAGGAGCATCGGAGCCTCCCCAACCATGTAGGATTAATGTTTTATTCATCAATGCACCCTACGGTTATTTGACATATTGTCTAACTGCTTTATCTATCTTTATAATTTCTTGAATATCTGTAGCTCTTATATCATCAAACTTTCTATAAGCATCCAGTACCATCTTGCCCATTCCAAAGAAGTCACACTCATCTCGTTCAAACTTTTTGATAGCCTCTTCATTGGCTGCATTTATAACAACACCTAGGTGAGGATTATCCAAGACATGATCTTTTATCTCCCAGATAGGGTATCTATCAGCAGTGATTGGCATAAACTCAATAGCTCCCATCTCTAGTAAATTAACAGGAGGTAGAATCTCCTCTTCTACTTTGCCTCTCAGAGCAAAGGCTATAGGTAGCTTCATATCCACTCCAGCAAAGTGAGCTGTAGTAGAGCCATCGGTGAACTCTACCATAGCATGAATGATAGACTTTTTCTCTATATATGCATCTATGTTATTTGTATCAAACAGCCATTTTGCCTCCAATAGCTCAAAAAGCTTATTGGTCATCGTAGCAGAGTCTATGGTGATTTTATTGCCCATAGACCAGTTGGGATGTTTGAGTGCTTGTGAGAAGGTGGCTTTTTGCATATCTTCTATCTTCCAATCTCTAAAAGCACCACCACTAGCAGTGACATATAGCTTGGATATAGGTCTATCACTCATGAGATACCATAGTCCAAAATGTTCACTATCTATGGGGACTATCTTGCTCATATCTATAAATTCACCAGCGACTACTAGAGACTCTTTATTGGCAAGAGCTACCTTTTTATCAAGGCTGATAGCTTTGATAGT
>DAOUPF010000317.1 GCA_030626265.1 Sulfurovum sp. | reverse complement strand
GATAGTGTGGAGAAGATGGCAGGGTATTTTTTAGAGCGGTTGTTATGTGAGATATTATAGCAGATTAAGATTTATCTTATTGCCTGAGTTGTAAGTAGCTATTCCACACCATAAGATGTGGAATATATAGGTTGTTATATCTTATTCTTGTATACAAATCTCATGCATCATCATATGTCTGATGGTCTGGTATAGTACTACGAGAGTCATTAGGCTTGTGACTACTAGCATGGTATAGGCTAGGTACATAGAGAACATATCTCCAGTACTATGGTACATTACCATAGCAGCTATAGCCATAGCAGCGAGAGGGAATATAAATGCCCACCATGAGATAAAGTATTTTAACCCTAAAAATCTATTAAACATAAACGCTAGCATAAAGGTAAAAAATACAGCGATAGAGTATAAGAATATTGCAAATGTGTCTACCTCACCAAATAGTTTGAAGTATGCTATAAATGCCACAGCAGGGGGTGCTAGTAGGATAAATAGTGTAGGCAAAAACTTCTGTGCTAGCTGGTGGTGAAAGATAATACGGTTAAATATAATAGCTAGAAAAATAATCCAAAAGAACACACCCACACTAAAGAAGTACATCAACACAATGTCTGATGCAAGCCCTATGCCACCAACAGGTACAAGCACATTACCTACAATTGGTATAAACCATGCTGGGTTGGAGTGTGCTATCTCTTGGTTGTGATTTATCCAGAAAGATATAGTATAGAGTGTCATAAACATATGCAATGCAGTGCCTAGATACCAAAAAGTTGCACCCATAGTAGAGAACTCCTCTCTAGTTATGATAGCTAGCATGAGCATAGATATAGATATTGCGGAGAAGAAATTGATACGAACAGGGTGTTTCCACTCATTCATTATAGCTTTTGGGTATTTGAAGAGCTTTATTATATATATGAGTGAGATGATAGCAAAGAGAGCTAAAGATATATACATCATAGTATGACCTATAGTTTTGGGAAAGGCTAAAAACTCTCCAGCTTTTTGATAAGCGATAGTGAGTCCACTAATACCCATAACGATAGCAAACATCATAATAGGGTAAAACTTTAATCTATTTAGTTCTATACTTTCTGGTTGCCCATCCATAATATTAGTCCTTTAATATAAGTAATATTGATAATTGTTATTATACTAGATAATGAAGATAGGATAATAACAGAAAGTCTCTTTCACATTGTTGATATTTTGTCTCAAAATAGTATTTAAGACAAAATATCTCTTATATTATAAAGATATACCTCTAATCACAAAGAATACTAGTGCTGATAGTGTAGCAGCAGCTGGTACAGTGATAATCCACGCAGCAATGATTTTCTTGACCGCATCACGCTTGACATATTTTTTCTTTTTTACACTCTTTAGCTCTTTTTTAAATACTTTAAGAGCAGCTTCTTCTTCATCAATCATTCTAAATAGCTCAACAATTCTCTTGTAATCTTCTTTGTCTTTTATCTCTTTGTCTTGTAGAGAATCTAATTCTGCATGGAGAGCCTTTAGTTGTTTCTTCTCATCTACAATCTCTTCTTCTTTCTCCTCTATGTTATCTTCCATCCCTGCAGCATCTAGGTACTCTCTGAGGAATCCAACACCAAATATACCACCAACTGCGATATGAGTAGAACTAACAGGCAGTCCCATCTGAGAAGCGATGATGACAGTGATAGAGGCTGCCATAGCTACTGAGAATGCACGCATTTGATCTAGTTCGGTAATCTCACTACCAACTGTACGGATAAGCTTTGGTCCATAAAGAGCAAGACCCACTGCGATACCCAATGCTCCAACACCTATAACCCAGATTGGAATACCTGCTTTAGAAGAGATACCACCGTTCATCACTGCATCATTGATAGCAGCCAATGGACCAATGGCATTTGCAACATCATTTGCTCCATGTGCAAAGCTAAGTAGAGCTGCTGCAAATATAAGAGGCACAGTAAATAGTGTATTAACACCATCTCTAGAGTTCTCTATTTTGTCTATCTTCTTAGCAATAGATACTTTGACTATAAAGTATACTATGATGGCTACTATGAGACCAAAGATAGCTGCTACCATAAATGACGGCTTTTTATCATCTGGCAAGAATGTCAAGAAGCTTACGATACTTGGCCATACTTTTTTGAGACCTTTTAGTGTGAGGTATGTAACAAATGCCCATGACATAACTGAGACAAATATAGGAACCCATTTAGCCGCTGCTGTGCTTTTGTCTTCTCTATAGACCATAGTCTTCTTGATAGCAAATAGGAATGAAGCTGCGATGAGCCCTCCTAGTACTGGCGAGATAATCCAAGATGCTGCTATCTTGCCCATAGTGCCCCATGCCACGATGGAGAATCCAGCTGCTGCGATACCAGCTCCCATGACACCACCCACGATAGAGTGAGTAGTCGATACTGGAGCTTTTACATATGTAGCAAAGTTGAGCCATAGAGCAGCTGCAAGAAGAGCTGCCATCATAGCCCAGATAAACTCATCAG
>DAOUPF010000010.1 GCA_030626265.1 Sulfurovum sp. | reverse complement strand
GAAAAGAACTGTAGTTATAAAGCGAATACACGACAATAAATGCGATAAGCTAAGAGTAACTCCAGATCTCATATGGGGTGGAGAAAAAACTATGGCTACAGTACCTAGCTCATGTAAAAAAACATATATTACAACAGTGGGTATGATATCTCCTATCAAGATAGCTGAAGGTATAGAGACCTATGGGGAGCTAGAGGTAATAGAGTTCATCAAAAAGGCATCTACTGACGAAAATATGGTAGTAGTAGATGCAAGAATGCCTAACTGGTACTACAAGGGTACTATCCCTACATCTATAAATCTACCATTCAAATACTTTGACCCGAAGAAATCACCAGATGAGTTTGAGGATGTACTAGATTCTATAGGTGTGACGCAAAAAGATGGTAAATATGACCTATCTGATGCAAAAACTCTATTACTATTTTGTAATGCCACATGGTGCCCTCAATCTACATGGGCTATCGAGAACCTCATGAAGATAGGCTATCCAAAAGATAAGCTCAAGTGGTATAGAGGAGGTATGTATGGATGGACAATCCTCAACCTAACAGTAGAGTCACCAGAGTAGAGTTACTAGCAGAAGGTAACTTCTGCTATATACCACACCCACTATCCATACTAAAACTATTTTCATAGTGACACTCTGTGCAGTAAAATGACACTAGTTTTGGACCACATCCCCCGCCTCTCTTGTCATTGAGCACTATAGACTCTTTTTTACATTTTGGACAGATACCTGACATGATAGCTTTGAGCTGCTCATTTTTGTCTTTGAGGTAGTATACATATACAACGATAGATCCGACAAATATAATGATAAGAAAAAGTAGAAGAAAGATATCGATAGTATACTCCTAGTTTGGGTTAAGATGAGTATTAGTATATCAAAATATATTAAAATGCCGCCAAGAATCTAAAATCGTACACTAATCTATATCAACTACTTTAAAACAGTAAAATAACCCATGAGCAGAACCGTACTTTTGGTGATAGTGTAAAATAATGTTCGTAATTTTCATTTACGGTACTCATTCACAGGAAAGAAGCGGAGAGCAAAATGAGAGTTGATAATGAGTGCTGTTTAAGAGTGTCATGGTTAAATATATTATAACTTATTCTTAGATACAATTAATCCACAATAAATCAAAGGAGAAATAATGAATATCAAAAAGCAATTTTACTCTGTTTGTTTGATGGCAATGGTTACCGTATCAGCAAATGCCTCAGATAAAAAAGTCAAATGGAAAATGGCTACTACATGGGGTAGTGCGGCAGTACCTATAATAACTGCATCTAATAATGTAGCCAAATATGTAGAGCAAATGAGTGGTGGTGAGTTTACGATCCGCATTGACTCTGCAAACAAAACAAAGGCTCCAATGGGAGTATTTGACATGGTAAAACAAGGTCAATATCAAGTAGGTCATACTACATCATACTTTTGGAAAGGCAAGGATATAAACTTACTACCATTTACTACAATGCCTTTTGGTATGACAGCTCCTGAGAGGATGGCTTGGTTTGAGTTTGGTGGCGGCATGGAACTAATGACAAGAGCTTATGAGAAGTATGGGATACTATCATTTCTAGGTGGCAATACAGGTAATCAAATGGGTGGATGGTTTCAAAAAGAGATCAAGACACTAGAAGACCTCAAAGGTCTTAGGATGAGAATACCTGGATTTGCTGGCGAAATTATGTCCAAACTAGGTGTAGCAGTAACAAATATACCTCCTGGAGAGCTTTATACTTCGTTAGATCGTGGTACTATAGATGCATTAGAATGGGTAGGTCCGGGTATGGATATAAAAATGGGCTTTCATAAAGTAGCACCATATTACTATACTGGATGGCATGAACCAGGAGCAGAAGCACAATTTATGGTCAACAAAAAGGCTTTTGACAAGCTAAGTGATAAAAATCAAAATATACTCAAAAATGCTATGAGATTAGCATCATATAGAATGTATATAGAATTTTATCATATGAATGCTCTTGCATGGGAACAAATAAAAAAAGACTATCCTCACATCAAAGTAAAAACATTTCCGACTGAGATTATGGATAGCTTAAAAAGTATTAATCAAGAGTTAATAGAAAAATATAGCACAAAAAGTGAATTATTCAAAGAAATTGTAGAATCACAAAAAGTATATATGAAAAAGTCTAGAGCATGGACTAAGATATCTGATTTGGACTATATACAAGATAAATAATTATATAGAAAGGCTATGTGGTATATAGCCTTTTTGTGAAATATTAGACTTTAAAATATTTAAGTTATGAACACATCAAACCATATCACTACAACAAACTTCAGATACAAAAGTGTAGAGGCACTTACTACTTTACGAGTATCACCACAATATTATCAAAAAGTATGTAGTCAATTATGATAGCTTTAACCCAGATTATATAATATAATTATAAAAATAGTGATCTACTGCCCAAAATGGAAGAAGTAGGCAGGAAGCATTATGAATTGAAGTAACTATTAATAGTGATAGTGATGGATTACTGGGCTGTAGTTTTTATAAAAAATAGTAATTATAGTCAGAAGGTATCCCCTAACAGTTATAAAATATGATTAAATACCCAAGTAATGGGGTTTTGTATATGGTACGGATGAGAGGAGTCGAACCTCCACGCCGTGAGGCACTAGATCCTAAGTCTAGCGTGTATACCAATTTCACCACATCCGCACAAAACATTGAAAAGTAATTTCAGGTAGAATATTACCGAAGTAAACTTAACCTAAAGTGGTACACCCGTCAGGATTCGAACCTGAGACCGCTCGCTTAGAAGGCGAGTGCTCTATCCAGCTGAGCTACGAGTGCACAATATAAAACTTAGTCTAGTGGTACACCAGAGAGGACTCGAACCCCTAACCCTCAGATCCGAAGTCTGATGCTCTATCCAGTTGAGCCACTAGTGCACGAAAAAACATAAAGTTTATCAAAACTGTATCTAAAAGATACAACTCTAATAAACTATATGGGGTGGATGACGGGGCTCGAACCCGCGACAACCTGTGCCACAAACAGGTGCTCTACCAGCTGAACTACATCCACCGCAAAATAAATCCTCACTACATTATATAGATTAGATTAAATGGTCGGAGTGAAAGGACTCGAACCTTCGACCCCCTGGTCCCAAACCAGGTGCGCTACCAGACTGCGCTACACTCCGTACTTTAAAAAGGAGTGCAATTATAATCAAAATAACTTAAAGTGTCAATAGATTGCACCCATTTTAGCAAAATTTGTTAATTTTTTATAGGAATAAACTTTCCACAGCCTTTATCTGGTCCTCCACCAAAGCTCTTTACCTCTCTAGCTTCCCCATCATTTGCTATCTTTATACGATTGCATTTTACTGCTTTTATACAGCTATCATTACTACAGCCTATATCTTCAGGAACAGCCACTATATCATATCCACAGTTCGTTCACCAGCTTCTGTTTTTCCTATTACATATCCATCTGTATTGGCAAGTATTGCATCTACATTTTCTGGCTCTACTACCCATACCATACCTACACCCATATTGAACGCTCTATACATCTCATCCTTGTCTACATACTGTCCCATAAACTCAAAAACAGGAAGAACTCTAATACTAGACTCATCTATGACAGCTTTAACACCCTCTGGCAGTACTCTAGGGAGATTTTCTACTATACCTCCACCTGTGATGTGAGCTAGTCCTACTATGTTGTCCTTGTTTGCTTTGAACTCTTTGACATAGATACGAGTAGGAGCCATAAGCGTCTCTATCAATGGTTTTCCATCAAAATCATCATCTAGTGACATCTCCAACTTCTCAAAGAAGAGCTTTCTTACTAGAGAATAACCATTGGAGTGAACTCCAGAGCTTGGCATAGCTATGAGGACTTGTCCTGGCTTTACCAATGAGACTCTATCCATCTCTGAACGCTCTGCAATACCTACTGCAAAACCAGCCAAATCAAAATCATCATCACTATACATACCAGGCATCTCGGCAGTCTCACCACCTACTAGTGAGCACTCACTTCGTCTACAACCCTCTGCTATGCCTGAGACTACAGCTTGTGCATTTGCAGGGAGCAGTTTGCCTGTAGCATAGTAGTCTAGGAAGAACATTGGAGTACCGAAGTTGCATATGAGGTCATTGACACACATAGCTACCAAATCTATACCTACAGTATCTAGCTTGCCACTCTCAATGGCTAGCTTTAGCTTGGTACCTACACCATCTGTAGCAGAGAGGATTACAGGCTCTTTGTAGCCTGTAGGTAGGGCATATGCACCTGCAAATGATCCTATACCACCTATAACATTTTTATCAAAAGTTGACTTTACATCACTCTTGATAGCCTCGACAAAATCATTGCCTGCATCTATATCTACGCCTGAATCTTTATATGAGATATTTGCCATTACTATTCCTTTTATTCTTCACATTTACAAGGGGGGAGAAGTTTTTTAAGTATGATGAGCCCTGGACAAAATCCTGTAAAGCCTGCCACTAAAAGCAGTATTATCATCGATAGAGTCACCAAAAATGCTACTTGCATCATACCTGAACCTACCATACCCATGATTACGCCCAAGATAATAGCTTGTATTATTCTTTGCATTCTTTCTGCACACATACTAGACCCTCCCTTTATAATTATTCGCGTATTATATCCAATCAGCCCTTGAGTTTCCGTCCTAGCTTTGCCTCTACTGAGCTTTTCTTTTTATTCAATCTACCAATAGGACCTTTTCTATAGTCAATCTTGATACTACTATACACTCTCTCACAGTCTATCTGAAGCTCCTCATAGGCTTTGTTGATGATATCCAACACCTCTGCTACAGTCTCACCCTCTATGATAGTACCCATAGGTGTCAGCTGATAGTCAAGCCCACTCCTATCAACTATATCCAATACTCTAGCCACAAATGCACTTTTACTTTGTGTTGCCTCTGTGGGGAACATACTAAACTCTACTAATGCCGACATGGTTATCCTTAATATTTCGGAAGTGGAGAATTTAGTCCCACCAAAAGTTTCATGTGGTACTAAAGTCTCCACTTCCTTTTTGTAGGTATAATACCTCATGAATAATGAAACTATGATAATCATCGGGGCTGGGGCTGCTGGACTATGTGCTGCTATAGTATCAGCTAGAGCAGGGCAGAGGGTTACGCTACTAGAGCAAAATAGTAAGATAGGTAAAAAAATTCTAGTCTCTGGTAATGGTAAATGTAATATTGGTAATAAATATATAAACCTAAGCCATTTTCATTCGCAAAATCCTAGCTTTATCGAAGAAGTTTTAGAAGGTTATGACTTTACTGTGATACAAAAGTTTTTCACATCCATTGGGCTTGAGCTAATGGAGGGCAAAGAGGGGAAAATGTTTCCCATGTCTTTGCAAGCAAGCTCAGTAGTGGAGCTTTTGGAGTATGAAGCCCAGAGAGTAGGGGTGGATATAGTGTGTGACTGTGTAGTATCTAGCATAGACAAAGATACAGATACTTTTACGATCGAGACAACGCAAGGTACAAAAACATGCAACAAACTCCTCTTGGCTTCTGGTTCACCTGCTGCACCACAACTAGGAGGATCCAACTCTGGGTATACCTTTGCTACCAAAATGGGGCACTCTCTCATACCACGACACCCATCACTCGTACAGCTTTGCTCTGAAGAGACATGGGTAAAAGGTGCGAGTGGAGTGAAAGTAGCAGGTCTAGCCAAACTCTACACCAACGGAGAGTACATCACAGAGAAAAAAGGTGACCTTCTATTTACTAACTACGGCATAAGTGGACTAGCCATACTAGACCTCAGCCGTGAGGTAAGTATAGCTTTAGCCTCACATGCCTACTGTGAACTCAGCCTAGACCTCATGCCAAAACAGAGCAAAGAGAAGCTCACTAATCTGCTACTAAATAGGATACAAAAAGAGAGTACAAAACCTATAACCCTCTGGCTACAAGGAGTCATAAACAAAAAACTCATATCTATTATCCTAGAGCAATCAAAATGTAAAGTAAAAACCGAAAAAGAATTAAACCGAAAAGAGATAAACAAACTAGTCCATAGTATCAAAAACCTAAAGCTCAGTATCAATGACACCAAAGGTTTCCAAGGGGCAGAAGTAGCTACTGGGGGTATAGACACTACAGAAGTAAATCCAAAGACCATGGAGTCAAAGCTAGTACACAATCTATTTTTTGCTGGTGAGATACTAGATGTTGATGGAGATAGAGGTGGGTTTAATTTTCATTTTGCTTGGGTTTGTGGGTTGAGGGCAAGGAAAGAAAAGTAATTATATGTGAGAATGAATGGCATCCTTATGTCAGAATTTACTGAAAGAAATCCATCTTCAGGCTCTGCTTGGCTTCTGCCATCCTACATTCCTCTCTAGTCTATACAGACCAGAAAACCATTATTAGTTAACGCTAACAATGGCAAAGTCCTTAAAAAGGGAGTTTTGTTTTGTATTTATCTCTATATTCCTATTAAGCCAAGATTCTCTATCGTTAACTAGAGCACAAGGTAAGGAAATTCAAAAATTGTGTCAAAATAGACTCCTAATTGTAATTTCCCTTTTTTTAATAGGGTGAAAATATTATAGCAAAAATAATTGAAAGTTTTAAAATAGTCTTTTAGTTTGCTGTAGATTTGAGGGTTGTTGTGAGAGAGCATACGGTCAGTATGTGACCGAACAAACTCCCTCGAAAATGCAGTGAAATAAAAGAACTATTTAGAGTTTTTCTTGTCTCTTGCCATTCTCTTTCTAACAACTGGGTCAAGACTTCTTTTTCTAATCCTAACAGATATAGGTGTAATCTCTATCAACTCATCATCTTCTATCCACTCCATCGCACCCTCAAGCGTGATGACTCTAGGAGTAATGAGCTTGACGGCATCATCTGTACCTGATGTTCTCATGTTTGTGAGTTGTTTCCCTTTGAGTGGGTTTACATCTAGATCTCCTGGTCTAGCACTCTCTCCGATGACCATACCAGAGTAGACTTTGTCTTGTGGGTTGATGAACATAACCCCTCTTGCTTGAAGGTTAAAGATAGAGAAAGCTACTGCTTCACCATTATCCATAGAGACTAATGCCCCTGGAGTTCTACTCTCAACTATACCAGAATATGGTCTATACTCTAGATAAGAATGGTTCATAATGCCCTCTCCTTTGGTCTCTGTCAAGAACTCATTTCTAAATCCTATAAGTCCACGAGCTGGGATTTCAAACTCTAGTCTCACGGTACCATCAGGCATAGGTATGAGTGAAGTCATGTTTGCTTTTCTCTTGCCTAGTTTTTCGATAGCAACACCTTGGAACTCTTCTGGAACATCTACTACTAGGTGCTCAAATGGCTCCATCTTTACGCCATTTTCCTCTCTGGTGACAACTTCTGGACGAGCAAGAAGGAATTCAAATCCCTCTCTTCTCATATTTTCACAAAGGATACCAATTTGCAGCTCTCCACGACCAGAGACCTTGAATGATGCATCACCTAGTGGTTCCATACGCATCGCTATGTTCGTCTCCATCTCTTTTGCAAGTCTATCTTGGATTTTGTTTGAGGTGACATGTTTGCCCTCAGTTCCAGCTAGAGGACCATTGTTTACAGAGATGACTACTGATAGCGTAGGCTCTTCAACATGCATAGGGTCTAGGGCTACTGGATTGACAGGGTCACATATAGAGTCACCTACATCAATATCGTTAAATCCAGCGATAGCTACGATATCTCCAGCTTCTGCCTCATCAATGTCATATCTCTCCAATCCTTTAAATCCAATCAGCTTAGAGATACGGCTTTTAGTCTTGGCTCCACATGCTTTTACTAGCAAGTACTCATCACCTTTTTTGACTTTACCATTAAATATTCGTGTAATTCCTATTCGTCCTACAAAGTTGTCAGAGTCTAGTGTAAATACCTGTGCTTGCGTGTCATTATCGGGTGAGCCTTTTGGATATGGTACTTTGTCGATAATTGCATCAAAGAGTGGAGTCATATCTTTGTCTTCATCTTCCATTTCCCACTTGGCATAACCATCACGAGCGGCTGCATAAAGTACTGGAAACTCTAGCTGCTCTTCGTTTGCATCCAGTGCTACCAAAAGGTCAAATACCTCATCCATCACTCTATCTGGATCAGAGCCATCTTTATCTATCTTGTTGATAACAACAACAGGGATAAGACCCAATTCTATAGCCTTTTTCAAAACAAACTTTGTCTGAGGCATAACACCCTCTTGTGCATCTACAAGGAGCAGTACTCCATCTACCATCTTCAAGACTCGCTCAACCTCTCCACCAAAGTCTGCGTGCCCTGGAGTATCTATGATATTAATCTTGTGATCACCATAAGTGATGGCTGTATTTTTAGAAAGGATTGTGATACCTCTCTCTTTTTCGATGTCATTTGAATCCATCGCTCTCTCTTCTACTTGCTGGTGATCGGCAAATGTACCTGACTGCTGGAGAAGCTCATCTACGAGTGTAGTTTTACCGTGGTCGACATGCGCTATAACGGCAATATTTTTAATCTTTTGCATAAAGTTGTCCTGAAAGTGGGGATAGTATCACCCTGTAATTTTCGCGGATTATATCCAAAAGTTTCTATATAATAGATTTTGCAGGGTATTATAATGAAGCATTACCTATTATATCGATATATAATATAGTGACAAAATTTAACCTTTACCTAGCCACTACAATGCTAATCCATGAATCTCGTGATAAGTCTTCATCGCATACCTATCTGTCATGGAGGCTATATAATCTGCTATAACTCTATGCTCATTACGAATATCCAAAAGCTCTTTTTGGTGAGGAGGTAGCAGATCTATATCTTCTCTAAATGCAGAATATAATGCCTGTATGCACTGTTTGCCTGCATACATCTTTCGTACTATCTTCTCATGTTTATATAGTTTTATAAAGAGTATCTTTTTAAGCTTTTTGAGCTTTGTTGCAATCCCATTAGAAAACCCTACTGCTAGAGGCTCATCTGCTGATATACTTGCACATATAGGGCTGGTATTGATATGTAATTTTGCTACTGGTGAGATATTGGATATAAAGTCCTCCACCAGTATCTTTATCAGGGCTGCCACAAAGCGGTGTCTATATAGCCTATCAGCTCTACTTATACCCTCTCTCTGGACTGCAACATCAACTATCTGGCATAATTCACTTTCTAGTAAGTCATCAAAACTTATCAATCCATACTTGATACCATCATCTATATCATGACTTGTATATGCTATCTCATCAGCATGATCTACTATCATAGCTTCTATAGAGGGGTGTTTATCTAGTGCAAATACAGGATCTAGCTTTTCCAAAAAAGGCTTTTTATAAGGATATGAGTGTTTGATAACTCCCTCTAGTGTAGCAAAGGTAAGATTGAGTCCATCAAAATCTTTGTAGCGTTTCTCTAGCTTTGTCAAGACCCTAAAAGACTGAAAGTTATGCTCAAAACCTAGAACTCTACCATCACTTTTGAGTAGTTTATCCAGCTCATCACCACCAACATGCCCAAATGGAGTATGTCCCAAATCATGTGAAAGTGCAATAGCTTCAGCTAAAGTCTCATCAAATCCTAACATCCTAGATAAAGTCCTTGCTATCTGAGAGACCTCTAGTGAGTGAGTGAGACGAGTACGAAAATAGTCTCCCTCGTGGTTGAGAAATACCTGTGTCTTGTACTCTAAGCGTCTAAAAGAGCTACAGTGAAGTACTCTATCCCTGTCTCTTGCATATGGATTTCTAAAATCTTCTTCAAAATTAAAAAATCGCTCAGTTGCTTTCATATCTAGTCCTCAAACAATATTGCTATAATTGTAGCTAAATAACTTTGGAGGTATACCATGAAAGTAACATTAATGCACAATACCCCTATCGATGTCTGTGCTCATGCTATTAGAACTTGCTGGCAGAGCTTTGACAAAAGCGATGGTGGAGAGAAAGATAAAGCTCTTATAGATAGAGTTGCAAACAAATTTAAACATGCATCAACACTAGAGCATCTAGTATATACATTCTATATCCAAGGTATCAGTCGTGCCCTACTGCAGGAGCTTGCTCGCCATAGAGTAGCAAGTCTTAGTGTAAAGAGTACAAGATATACACTAAAAGAGCTCAAAAAATGTGCACCATTTGATGAAGATGATTATGAAGAGGCATCACTATTTATAGTTCTCACTCATAACAAGATGATTGACACTGCTAGCATAAAAGCTCTCAATAACCTGCAAGAAGTTCTGCGTTCTGGGGCTTCTAATGATATAGCCAAGTACTGCCTGCCAGAGAGCTACAAAACTGAACTCACATGGACAGTCAATGCAAGAAGCTTGCAAAACTTTCTAAGTCTGCGTAGTGATAAGAGTGCTTTATGGGAGATACGAAAACTAGCTTATACCATATATGACCAACTACCAAAAGAACATAAATATCTATTTGAAGAGTCTATGCATCCAGATGTATATTCATAATAGATTTACTCTGATATGATATAAATATAATAAACGAGGTTAATTTGAAAAAAATATTATTTATAGTACTACTATTTCATACATTTATATCTGCCACAAGCATTACACACGAAGAGCTATCTGCTAGCATAAAAACTGGTCTAGATACTCATATAAAAGGTCACTTCAAAGATAGTGTCAAATCTATCTATGAAACCAATGAGTACAAGACACTATGGGCTGGAGCCAATGGTGCACAACAGTTCTCAGAACTACTTGATGCCCTAGGTGACCCACTACTAAACTATAAGTACAAACAGTTCAACCAAGACAATATCATAAACCTCTCATTTGAGATTGATAATGGTTCATTCTCTGGTGCTAGTCTAACTGATGCTCTAGCAAAACTTGATATACTGATAACTCAAAGCTACCTAAAGCTAATCTATTTTATCCAAATTGGAGATGTTGATTGGGGATTGGTAAAAAGAAAACTAAAAAGTCTTAAAGTATCTCAAGATATCCATGCTGATTGGGAGATCAAGCCCAGATCAATGCCATCAGCTACTGATATATTAGCTTCAATAACAGATTCAAATATTTACAACTATCTCCTGTCGTTAATACCTCAAGAGGGTCAATACCGCTCCCTCATATTGCTATTGGAAAAATACCAAAATATGCCAAAATTTTCTAAAATTGGCTATGGGAAAATCCTAAAACCACACCGAATAGACAGTAGAATCAGAGATATAAAAAAGCTACTCAAATTTACTGGAGACTTTCCAAAGAGTGCCAGTACTGGTACAGGATATGGAAGTGACCTAAGCAAAGCCATAAGAAGCTTCAAGAAACGACTTAACCTCTCTAAGGGTGACTATATAGACAATAAAGTAATTAACTACCTAAATACAACTAAAGATGAATATGTCAAAAAAATCTTAACTAACCTTGATAGACTAAAACTATACCCTAAACACTTCTCACCTAATCATGTACAAGTAAATATACCTGAGTTTAAACTTCGATACTATCAAGGCGGAAAACTAAATTTTCAGAGTGATATCATAGTGGGTCGTATAGATAGACCAACACCTCTGTTTAGTGACAAGATCAAATACATGGTTCTCAATCCAACTTGGACTATCACTGATAATCT
>DAOUPF010000178.1 GCA_030626265.1 Sulfurovum sp. | reverse complement strand
GTCTGCTTCTATAACGGCTTGCCAATCTCAACTATGTTTACTATAGTTAAAATTAAACTTACTTGCTAAAACCTTAGCATGATTAATCTGAATCTTTTTTAAATTGACTACAATACTATTTTTTAGCATTTATAAATATCCTATAAAAGGGGAGGTACAACTTGAAAGTATCTAGAAAAGTTTTAAAATACCTTGCTATGATAGTGTGGTATATTGGCTTTATTATGTTATCTATTAAATCGTATGCTTTGTTTGAAGAAGCGTACGATATAAATAGTAATTTATTATATATAAGCTCCTTTTTAGTAGTTGGGTTAGTGTTAGGATTGGTTAAAACAAAATATATTTTTATACCAGCTTGTTTAAAGAACCTAAAAAGAATTGATAGTTTAGAAAATCCAAAGCTATGGCAATTTTATAGGATACCTTTTTTTCTGTTCCTTTTTAGTATGATTACTCTAGGAGCATACCTTTCTCATCTAGCACAGGGTAATTATATATTTTTGGTCTCTGTAGGTATAGTAGATATGGCTCTTGCTATAGCTTTGCTATATAGTGGGTTTAAGTCTTCTTGGGATACAATCTGACTCACCAATTTCAAAGGAGAAAATATGAAAAAAGCGTTACAGATTACAGCACTTTTGGGTGCAGTAGCACTATTGGCAACACCAGTAGCAGCTAAAAAGATTAAATGGAAGTTAGCAGAGACATGGCCGTCAACTCTAACACCACTTGCATCACCACCTGCAAAAGTGGCAGCTCTAGTGAGTGAGATGACTAATGGAGAGTTTGTCATCAAAGTAGAAGGTAAAGAGAAGCATAAAGCTCCACTAGGTATCTTAGATATGGTAAAAGGTGGTCAGTACAAGATGGGCCATAGTGGTTCATACTACTGGAAAGGTAAAGATATAAATACAGTTTGGTTTACATCTATGCCTTTTGGTATGACTCCATCTGAGCAGTATTCATGGTTCTACTATGGTAACGGCATGAAGTATATGGCAGAGGTATATGATAAGTTTGGTATCTATAATTTCCCTGGAGGAAATACTGGTAACCAGATGGGTGGTTGGTTTAGAAAAGAGATTAACTCTGTTGATGACTTAAAAGGGCTCAAGATGAGAATCCCTGGACTTGCTGGTGAAGTTATGGCAAAACTAGGTGTAAATGTTACTAACATACCTGGAGGAGAGCTATATACATCACTAGACCGTGGTACTATCGATGCACTAGAGTGGGTAGGACCGGGAATGGATATCAAGATGGGCTTTCATAAAGTAGCACCTTATTATTATACAGGGTGGCATGAGCCAGCATCAGAGATGCAGTTTATGGTCAACAAAAAAGCGTTTGATAAACTACCTAAAAACTATCAGACTATATTGGTAACTGCTATGAAAGCAGCAGCTATGGATATGTATATAGAAAACTTTGCAACTTCAGTAGATGCATGGGAAAAGATGAAAACAGACTTCCCAAATATCAAAGTAAAAAGCTATCCAAAGCCAGTTCTTAAAGCTATGAAAAGTGCTGCTGATGATGTATATGCCAAGTATGCAGATGCTAATCCAAAGTTCAAAGAGATTCATGCTGACTATATGGGCTATATGAAAAAAGCTCGTGCATGGTCAATGATGATGCAGTATGGTTATCTAGATCTTAACAAAAAGCTAGCTGAGTAATATCTAAAGTTATGTACTAAAAATCAACAAGGCACCATAGGGGTGTCTTGTATTATATGGGAGTTGTGTATGTTACTAAAGTTAGAGCATATAATGGGAAAGATTGTCAACGCAGTTGGCTATATGACTGGCGTGTTACTAGTTTTAATGATACTAAATGTGGCATACGATGTTATGATGCGTTATGTTTTTCATAATAGTTCTATAGGTATGCAAGAGGTAGAGTGGCATCTTTTCGCAATGATTATACTATTTGGTACTGGGTATACACTCAAACACAATGCACATGTTCGTGTAGATTTTCTATATGATACTTTCAGCAATAAAACAAAAGCTGTTATCAATATTTTGGGGACAGTTTTCTTTTTGTTGCCTCTATCGGTGCTTATTGCATATGGGTCATTTGATTTTGTTATGGATGCTTATACTACATCAGAGATTAGTGAAGATCCAGGAGGACTTACTCATCGTTGGATTATCAAAGGTATGATACCTCTGGCATTTATATTTCTCATATTCTGTGCAGTTGACTATATCATACAAAATATCAATATTTATCGTGGTATAGAGCCTTTCCCTAAGCCTGAAGAGGAGATGATATGATAGGTCTTATTATGTTTGCAGCAGCACTATTGCTGCTAGTTATTGGCTATCCTGTTGCCTTCACATTTGGTGCTGTTGCAGTATTTTTTGGGGCATTGGCAGCATGGTTTGAGATTATGCCTGATGGTGGACTTGTCATTGAGTTTTATGAAGAGTTTTTATCTATGTTCTCCATGATGCCATTTCGTATATATGCTATCATGACCAACAAGATACTCATGGCAGTACCTCTATTTATATTTATGGGAATAGTACTGCAAAAGTCTGACTTAGCAGTTAGGTTGCTAGAGTCTATGGGTGTACTATTTGGCAAGATACGAGGAGGATTGGCAATATCGACTGTACTTATAGGTGCACTTCTAGCAGCTTCTACAGGTGTGGTAGGAGCTTCAGTAGTGGCTATGGGTGTTATATCACTACCTGTTATGATGCGTAATGGTTATAGTAAGTCACTTAGCTGTGGAACTATATGTGCAGCTGGGACTCTAGGGCAGATTATTCCTCCTTCTATTGTGTTGATTGTACTGGCTGATGTATTTCAGCTACCAGTTGGTGACCTTTTTAAGGCAGCAGTAATGCCAGGTCTGATGCTGGTGGGCGTATATGTACTTTATATTCTTATCGTAGCTTTTATAAATAAAGAGCTAGCTCCACCGATTGAGATAGATGATGATGCAAGTAGAGGTGAAAATATTAAGAATGCACTTTTCTCTATCATACCACCACTTACTCTTATTGTTTTAGTATTAGGCTCTATCTTTGCTGGTATTGCTACACCTACAGAGTCAGCATCTTTAGGTGCATTGGGTAGTATGATTTTGGCTGCTATGTATGGTAAGCTAAATTATGGGATGATTAGAGATGCTTCGTTAGAGACAGTCAAGACTACCTCTATGGTTTTTGCTATTCTTATAGGGGCTACGGCATTTTCTATGGTATTTATATACAGTGGTGCTGATGAGATAGTAGAGACATTTATGACAACCTTGCCAGGTGAGAAATGGGGCTTCTTAATTTTATCTATGTTTATTATTATGTTTCTTGGTTTCTTTATAGATTTTATAGAAATCTCATATATAGTAGTGCCTATCCTATTGCCTATATCAGCGATAATAGGTATAGACCCATTATGGTTTGCTATACTCATAGCGCTTAACTTGCAGACATCTTTTCTGACACCACCTTTTGGATTCAGCCTATTTTATCTCAAAGGGGTGGCTCCTCCAGAGATAAAAACAACAGATATATACAAGGGAGTTATACCGTTTATTATACTTCAAGTATTGGTACTCTCCTCTATAGTAATATTCCCTGCATTTTATGGATTTGGAGGCATATAGCCTCCAAATTGATATCTACCAATTATTTTAAAATAGCATTTACGTAGCATTAAAACATTATATAGTTATGATAATAATAACTGATAGATTTCATAAGCCAAAAATTGGATAACAATCAATAAAAATCAGCCTACTTATAAGAAAAAAAACACTATACTTATCTGTATTTAAAACAAAAGGATATTTATGAAAAAAGTTTTATTAGCAGTAGGTGTTATAGCTACTATGTCAGTGTCAGCCGTAGCGGCAGATTTTGTACTAAAGTTTAGCCATGTGGTCAGTGAAAATACCCCAAAGGGTAAAGCAGCAGTGTTCTTTGAAAAAAGACTTGAGGAGCTTAGTAAAGGTAGAATAGATGTTCAAATCTATCCAAGCTCACAG
>DAOUPF010000383.1 GCA_030626265.1 Sulfurovum sp. | reverse complement strand
CTTTCTTTTCATCGGCAGCTTTCTTTTCATCGGCAGCTTTCTTTTCATCGGCATTTGTATCATCTACAAATGCTTCATGAAGCTTCTCTACAAACTCTGCTTTATATTCTGGGTCTATACTGGAGATTGTGCCAACAATTGTCTTCAAGTCATTGAGCAATAAGTTAGCTTCAATTCTAAGCTCCTGCTCTTTTTGGATTGCGATTAGCTTGGATTGTTTTTCAGACTCGGCTTTTTCAATCTTTTCGAGTCTTACAGCCAAGTCATTATGTGACTTGGTATTTTTTGCCTTGGCAATACCTTTTGTGATAAATCTAGAGGCTTCCTGATCGGATACCTCTATCTCTTCTCCTGGGGCATATGATTTAGCACCGCTTAGGTGGGTTAATAGGATTATTTTCATGATTTATCCTTATGCGTTTTGGCCTGCATTGAATGCTTCTGCTAGTGTTGGCTTGGCATCTACTCTCTTGTAGACTTTAAATCCTACCATGCCGTTGGCTGCATAGAGTTCATTGAGTCTCTGGATACTCATCTGTCCTCTGTCTGCGATTTGGTAGCTTGCAAAATCACCTATGACTATAAATTTATTACCAGTGGCTAGCTCTGCCATATCATTATCTATAACGATAGGACGACCCAGCAGTGTAGGACGCTCACCAGCTGTAAGGCCTGGAGCATATAGGTAGTTGCCATCACCATCTTTGAGTTTTCTGATTGCTTTTTCAGTTTTGTCAGTCATTCTCCATGTCGCACTAGCACGATACTCTTCTTTTAGATCATAGAAGATATCTATAAGCTCATCTCCTGTGACTGCAGCTAGGGCCGCTGTTGTAGACTCTGCCCCTACTGTAGCTGCATGTGTATATCCAGTAGGCTTACTAACACCATCACCCACAGCAAACGCTGGAGACTCTGCCTTGTCTATACCTTTGGCTATCTGCCCACCCATATAAGCATCGAAGTCAATCATGTTATCTTGGAGTAGCTCTTCTGATACTTTGATGATACCACCAAGTTTCCAAGCCTTGATCTGCTCTTGTCCGACTTTTGGTGATGTTACACCATATGCAGCACCCTCATCAATCCATGCGAACACTGGTGCATCTCCCTCTACTGGAATATTTAGAGTAGAAGTGGTAGCGATGACATTGGAGATGGCTCTAGTGCGTCCTAGAGTGTTGAGTCTCATAATCACTTCTTTTTGATACTGCTCTGGGACTAGATAACCACCATCTGGATCTGAACCTACTGTCATGTCTGCTTTGTACTCACTCAAGTCACCACCAGCTAGATATGTGTCAAAAGCGGCCATATACGCATCTGTACTTGTAGCTGTAGGATCTTCATCTGTGAGAAACACATCTGCTGTAGCTTTACTGAGATGTGTTTCTTTAGCTATAAGCTTATCTTCTCTCTTGATATCTGCATCTAGTTTGTCATAGCTAGCCTCCATGTCATTGTAAGCTGTTATCTGATCATCATTCATCTCTGGGTGCTCGTCAGCAAACGCACGCATCTTGGTGAGTAGGTTTGATCTCTTTTCATGTTTAGTCATGTGATTTTTCCTTTAGTTTCAATCTCGCGTTTATCGCGTTCACTTTTGAAGCATTTTCTACTGTCGCTTCATCCTCTATGCCGTCACCTTCTTTTGTCGGCTGCGGTGGCTCCGTTTCATCTAGTAGTGCAGCTGCTTCTTTAAAGTCTGCATCTTCATATCTGTCATTAGTATCTTTTAGACAAGCCTTAAAAGACTCAGAGGCTAATGCTTTTGCACCCTCTGCATCTTTGTCATCCTCTGTCTCGATGAGAGAGTCTACAAAACCAGCCTCTACCATCTCATCACCATAAAAGAATGTTTCTTCATCCATCATCTTTTTGATGTCTGCTTCTTTT
>DAOUPF010000138.1 GCA_030626265.1 Sulfurovum sp. | reverse complement strand
TATCATCTCATTGGCAAAAGCTTGAACTAGTATTTTTCTAGCCTCTATCTCAGTAATACCCCGAGATTGTAGATAAAACAACTGCCTACCATCAAGCTGACCAGTAGTAGATCCGTGACTGGCTTCTAGCTCATCTATATATATCTCTAGCTGTGGCTTACTGGCCATATATGCACCTGTCTCTAGTAGTACAGCTTTAGAGTTTTGATGCGCTTTAGTATACTTCGCACTATGTTCAACCTTGATAAGTGCATCAAATATACCTCTAGAACTATCAGATAGTATATTCTTAGCCTGTTGATTGCTAGTAGAGTGCTCTCCAATATGAATGATCTTCGATACTGTACCTCTCTTGGCATTTTTGCTGGCATATAGAAGATGCGATGCCTCTACATGGGCTCGCTCACCTAACTCTATCTTCATAGTCTGTATCGCCGACCCTGAGCCAAAATCAAATGAGTGTAGATTGAGAGTAGCCTGTGTATCTACACTGAACCTATGTGAAGATATCATACGATAGTTGCTCTCTTCTATAGTCTGATTTTTAATCATAGTCAAAGTTGAGTCTCTATCTATAAAAGCATCATATCCATATAATACTAGTGAATCACTAATACCTTCTGATTCATAAGATTCAGAGACCAAGGCATGAGTATTTTTGTCTATATAAAGTGCGATTCTATATGGTATCAAACTACTAGATGCAGCAAATCTATGAACTATCTCTAATGAGAGTTTATTTTTAATTCTAATTGAGAGTATCAGCTTGCTAGCGATATGCCCCAAGTGATACATAGGATCAAAATGCCCACTATCAGTATCGATACTATTGGTATAGCTTACCTCTACACTGGCAGGTGCATGGGTGACTATACCATCTGTGATGATAAGCTTCTCTGATGGCTCTATATCACCTAGAGTGCCCTGCACTAGAGTAAACTCCTTCTCTAGTAGTGACTCCATATCTGCATAGCGATACTCTTCACTCCTCTTGCTAGGTAAGCCCAACTGAGTAAATGTATCTGAGAGTTTTGCTCTAGATTTATCTGCTCCAAATGTATCTAGTACATCTATTGAGCTAGCGTTATTGAGTTGTATTAGTCTCATTATACTTCTCCTAGAGATTCGTAGCCCTCAGATTCAAGTTGTGCTACTAGCTCAGGACCACCAGTTTTGACAATCTTGCCATCTTTTAATACATGAATGTAGTCTGGTTTGATGTAGTCAAGGATTCGGCTATAGTGAGTGATAACGAGGAAGCTCCTCTCACCATCTTTCATACTATTGATTCCTTCAGATACTGCCTTGAGTGCATCAATATCTAGTCCTGAGTCTATCTCATCTAGTACTATCATATCAGGGGAAAGCATCTGCATCTGTAGTATCTCATTTCTCTTCTTCTCTCCACCAGAGAAGCCCTCATTTAGTGAACGGCTTATCATATCTGGTTTCATACCTAGAGTCTCGATATACTTCTTCATCTCACGCAAAAACTGAGCAGCATTGAGCTCCTCTTTGCCTTCATGTCTGCGTTTAGCGTTAACTGCTGTTCTGAGGAAGTAAGCATTATTAACTCCTGGCACTTCTACTGGATGCTGAAAGCTCAAAAACACACCATCTAAAGCTCGCTCTTCAGGCTCTTGTTCTATGATATTTTCACCTTTATAGATAATCTCTCCATCTAAAACCTCTATATCATAATGACCTACTATAGCTTTGGATAGTGTTGACTTTCCTGCACCATTTGGTCCCATGATAGCATGAACCTTGCCTTTTTCTAGATTTAGGTTCAACCCATTCAAGATAGTTTTATCTCCTATCTTGGCTTTTAGGTTTTTAATCTCCATCATATTACTCATCCTACGCTTCCTTCAAGTGTTAAATTCAATAGTGCTTTCGCCTCAACTGCATACTCCATAGGGAGCTGTCTAAATACATCTTTGCAGAATCCATGAACTATCATGGAGACTGCATCCTCTTCACCTATACCTCTCTGGCGTAGATAAAATAGCTGTTCATCACTGATCTTGGAGGTAGTAGCCTCATGCTCTACCTGCCCTACTGAGTCCTTGGACTCTAGATAAGGAAAAGTATGTGCACCACACTTATCTCCAATGAGTAGTGAATCACATTCGCTATAGTTTCTAGCTCCAGTGGCTCCAGCTGCTATCTTGACCAGTCCACGATATGTGTTCTGACCCTTCATGGCAGAAATTCCTTTGGAGATGATAGTTGACTTGGTATTTTTACCGATATGTATCATCTTGGTTCCTGTATCTGCCTGCTGAGCTAGAGTGGTCACTGCTACAGAGTAGAACTCACCCACTGAGTTATCACCCTTGAGTATACAGCTAGGATATTTCCATGTGATGGAAGAACCAGTCTCTACTTGTGTCCATGATATCTTGGAGTTTTCACCCTCACAGATACCTCGTTTGGTCACGAAGTTATAGATACCACCTTTGCCCTCTTCATCTCCAGGGTACCAGTTTTGGATAGTGGAGTATTTGATCTCCGCATCTTTCATAGCGATGAGCTCTACTACAGCGGCGTGCAGTTGATTGTCATCACGCATAGGTGCTGAGCATCCTTCGTTGTAACTCACATAGCTACCCTCATCTGCTATAACAATCGTTCTCTCAAACTGCCCAGTATTGAGTGCATTTATCCTAAAGTAAGTACTTAGCTCCATAGGGCATCTCACACCCTTTGGTATATACACAAAAGTACCATCAGTAAATACAGCTGAGTTTAGTGCTGTAAAAAAGTTGTCAGTCACAGGCACTACAGAGAACATATATTTCTTTACTAACTCTGGATAATCACGAATAGCATCTGAGATAGAGCAAAATATCACACCATGTTTGCTAAGCTCTTCAGAGTATGTAGTTTTGACCGATACTGAATCTATCACAGCATCTACTGCGATACCTTGCAACTGTTTTTGCTCTTCTAGTGGAATACCCAGTTTTTTATATGCCTCTATAATCTTTGGATCTACTTCATCTAGGCTATCTGGTGCACTCTTGGGTGCTGAAAAGTATGAGATGGACTGATAGTCAATAGGTGTATAATCCAGATGCCCCCAATGAGGCTCCGTCATCTTTTTCCATTTCTCAAATGCTTTCAATCTCTGATCTGTCATCCAGCTTGGTTCATTTTTTTTCGCAGAGATAAATCTGATGGTATTCTCATCAAGTCCAGGTTCTACTGTATCCTGCTCGATATCTATCTCAAAACCAAGTGCATAATCACCAGAGACGACTTTGTCTAGCTCTTTTTGCGGCATCTATTTTCCTTTGTATGTCACATTTATATTTTTGTTTATAACAAAATATTCTTTATAAGTCAAGTAATTTTAGCATAAAAAGACTAATTGGGAGTTATTTTGTCCTAATTGGTCTTTTTATATGTTGACTTTTTCGTATTTTTTCAACATGTTTTCATGATATACCGAAATTTTCGCATTTTTTCGGTATATTTTTTGAATGTACCGAATTATATCCCTTTTTTCAGTATATTAAATAGCTCTATATTTACAAAAAATTTACTTCTTCCTATCTTGATACTCTCTAAAATACCAACATCTTCTAATTCTCTTAAATATTTTGATGCGGTATCTCTATATAAGTCCATGCTATTCATCAAAAACTCTATCTTTGTATAAGGGTGCATAAAAAGTATCTCTACTAGATCCTTACTGTAAATCTTTGGTAGTTCACTCTTGATCTTATCCTTAGTTTCACCCATCAGACTATGGATACCATTTACTAGCTCTATAGTCGCCAATGATGTCTGCTCTACTCCATCGAGCATATAGAGTATCCACTCTTCCCAGTTGTCTTTGGTGCGTACCTCTTGGAGTAGTCGATAATAGTCTGCCTTGTGTCGGATAACATACGAACTCAAATACAAGATAGGAATATCTAACAGCTCTTTGAGTATGAGATACAAGATATTGACAATCCTCCCAGTCCTGCCGTTGCCATCATAAAAAGGATGAATACTCTCAAACTGATAGTGAATGATAGCCATGTTGACCAGAGGATCTATGTCGTTTGGCTCATTGATATACTGTTCGAGGTTTGTCAGTAGCTCCTGTATGACTTCATACTCCTGAGGTGGTTCAAATACCACTTTACCTGTAGCCATATTGCGAAGCACCGTACCACTCTACCATCTCACCCCTGCATCATTCTGCTCCAACTCTTTTTGAATGGAAACAATGTCCCGTTTAAGTAAAAGCCCAGACTCCTGCACCAAAGCATACCCTTTAAGCAACGCTTCTTTGTAGTGCTGTACTTCTTTTATCTCATTGGTCACAGAAGCTATGTCAAGCCCTGCTCTGAACAGTTCATCATGTGTGGTAATGATGTTCTCTATCTCTGAGGAGTCTTTGGTTTCTTGGAGTACTAGGGAGTTGATGAGAATGTTTTGATTGGGGATGATGTGAGCTACTCCATTGAGTTTTGCTAATGCACGGTTGGCTTGGATGGTTTTTTTTAGGACTTTTTTTGTTTCTACGGTTTTAGTTAGGGGTAGCTTTACAAGTATCATGACTTTGCACTCTGCTTTATAAGATTTTTCTCACCAATAAGTATTTTCATTTGTGTAATGGCAACTTGATTTAGTTTTTGTATTCTATCTTGTTGAGATAGTTGTTCATGGATAAAATGTGCATTGAGTGATTCTAAGTTTGCCAAACATACCAGCTGATTGACATTTGCTTCATCTCTAATATTACCTTTTTTAGTTGGATTTTCTTCTCGCCACTCTTTAGCTGTTTTACCAAATAGTGCGATATTCAAAATATCAGCTTCTCCTGCATATACAAAATTTATCTGTTTAGCTGATAATAT
>DAOUPF010000247.1 GCA_030626265.1 Sulfurovum sp. | reverse complement strand
GCTACGAAGACTTACATGCCAATACCAAAGCAGATATCCAAATCACACAACAACTTACGGCAAAAGTAAAGAAACTGCTAGAGTCTCCTATAGCAGAGGCTGGAGTGCTAACAAGTGATAGTATAGATAGATTAAAATCTGCCAACAAAGCTGTAAATGATCATATTATGAAGCTGTATATTTAGGAGATTATTGATTTGGGTCTATTTTTGTTATTTATTATGATTTATTATGATTTATTATGTTTGGAGTAGGGTGAGTGCTTACTGGAAATTTTAATAGTTTATATAAAAAGTAGTGCTTCTCTTTTTGGGGAGGCTTACAAAAGTTCCCATGAAATAGTCTGTTTTGTATAATAAATAGGAAAGTTAGTAGTAATATTTCCTCTTTGCTTATAGGTGTATTTTAACTGTTGACTTTAAGTTTAAAACTATTTAATAAACCAGAAATAATAACAAAAGCTAAACCTATAAAATAAACAGGCAATATCTCTTCGTCAAAAAATATAATTAAAAATAATGCAGATAAAATAGGTGTTATAAAAATATATGGTGCTATTTTGGAAGCATCAGTACTTTTAAGAGCTTTTATCCAAAAAAGATAAGAAATTCCATTTAAAAAAATTCCATTTATCAATATAGAAAACCAATCATTTAAACTTGGAATTCTAAAAGAAGAAAAAATACTCATTGTGACAAAAGAAAAAATAACTGCAGAAAAGAAATATACCATAACGGCATTAGTAGGATTTATATTTACATTTTTACTTAATACTGAAAATAATGCAAAGGCGAATGCACCTAGCATTACAATAAATAACACATTGATATTTGAATAACTCATTTGACTAAAGTCTCCTTTAGTTATAACTATTGCTACTCCAATAAATCCAAATAATAAAGATAAAATCTTATTTTTTGATAATACTTCTTTTAAAAGTATTACTGATAAAATAACAATAAAGATTGGCCACATATATTGGATGACTAAAACATCCAATCCACTTGCTTCTTTATATCCATAATATAAAAGTAGATAATACAAAAAATCTAAAAATCCTAATCCAAAAAGTAATAATATTGTTTTACTAGAATATGAAAAAATTTCTTTAGCTTTTTTGTTTATAACAGATATGACTAAAATTGATAAAAAAGATACTATTGATGAATAAAAAAGGTATTGATGATGATCTAAAGAGGATTGTCCATATTTTGCAAAAGTTGGTATAAGTGACCATAGAATTATACACAATGCAACATACACTATCCAAATATTTGATTTCATTGCTTCCTCTTATTTCTTTATTTATAATCTCTCACTTATCTAGATTTAGGCAACAACTCTGCCTGCAATATATCCTCTCCAAATATATGAGTAGCAATCCTCTGTACATCCTCAGAGACGATACTTTCTACTGTTTTTGGTAAATTTAACATATCATTCATAGGGGTGTCAAACTTGTGGCTGTTCATTATCATAGTTAGCCAGTATCTATTGTCTCTCATCGATGTCTTGTACTCTACGGTAAATTTTTCTCTGTAGGTTGCTAGTTCTTGTGGAGTGACTCCATCTTTTTTGAGTTTTGTTATAGCTTCTTTGATTGCAATTATTAGCTCATCTTTTCTCTTCGGATCACTTCTAAAGGATATCCTAGCATTAGCTTTATCCTTTAGTTCTCTACGGATATTTGTACTTACGCTTATGCCATATACTCCAGACTTCTCCTCACGAATGAGGTTTCTTAGTCTTACATTTAGGATGCTAGTCATAGCAGATAGGGCTGTTTTGTTGTGCATGGTATATGGTAGTAAGCTTTTGTAGTTTAGAGTTATATTGGCTATATCATCATGGCTGAAGTGCCGTACAAATGACTGAGTACCTTTGACATAGTCATACTTTCTATCTATATATGTCTCATCTCTATCATTAGTAGGTAGATTGCCCAAGTACTTGGTTATGACTCTCTCTACAGCCTCTGTACCGATGTCACCGATGATAACAAAATGAAAGTTATTCATATCAGAGAATCTATCTATATAAATATCCAACATCTTTTGGTTATCAAGATTAGCTATACTCTTTATGGTGTCATACTGTATTCGTGGGTGGTTTTTGTAGTAGAACTGTGTTAGCTCTTTGCCAAAGTTGTACTTGGGGTTTCTGCTGGCTTGTTCTGCATTGCTTTTGAGTAGTTTTTTGGCATTTTTGGCGATTCTGTTATCTATCTTTGGCTGGGTAATCTTGATAAAAAGCAGCTCAAATATAGTATCTATATCTTCGCTACTTCCTCGACCATTCACCCCTTCACCAAATCGTGATATATAGGTGGAGACACTTACTTTCTTGTCAGAGAGCATTTTCTTTAGCTCTATTGCAGTAAATTTACCAGGGGCAGATTTTCCTACCCATGCAGAGGCTTTTAGTGCATTATCAAGCTGGGATGCTTCTATAAGAGAATCCCCACCAAAGCTAAAGCCCTTTACTTGGATTAAATCTTTTGAAAAGTCAGTTTGTTTAAATGCGACTGTGATGTTATTCTCTAGCTTATAGTTATATATACTGCTGTTTTTATCAAAAGACTTTGAGATTATTGTTGTAGTTGGAAGTGGGTGTTCTAGTAGTTCAGTAGGTAGTTTATCTATCTTGGTATAGTCTGTTGTATTGTTTTTCGCTTTGGATATAGTATTTAGTATCTCCTCATCAGGTATCTTATCACCTGTGGTGTTGATAAATAGTATGGCTCTGTCTTTGATTTTGAATATTTCTCTGTATAGTCCATTTATCTCTTCTAGTCTAATATCATTAGTTAGCTTGATAGTGAGATTGTAATCATAGTCATAGTCTATGTATATGGAACCACTCTGTGCATTAGAGATGAGTCTATTTGCGATAGATGATGATCTTATATCTGATACTCTTTTGTATGATTTTTCATTGGAGGATAGTATCTGTTTTTTAACCAGTTCCAGATTTGCTTTGGAAAATCCATACTTATCAAAGCTCCATATCAGTCTATATAGTTCTGCTAGAGCCTCTTTGTCATTGGACTCTTTAAAAGATGCAGAAAATCCATATCCACTCTTTGTGCTACTTACTCCACTAGAGGTCATGGTTATTTTCATAGCCTTTGGATTGTCTTTGAGAGCTTGTTCGCTGGCTTTCATATTGAATAGTTTGTAG
>DAOUPF010000043.1 GCA_030626265.1 Sulfurovum sp. | reverse complement strand
AGTATTTGCAGATGAGATTGGTGAGTTCCCAGCACGAGCAGAGGCAGAGAAAAATAAATAGTATATAGTCTCGGGAGAAGAAGAGAAGATGGATAAGTATAACAACAGAGAGACCATTAAGAATACATCTTTTTGGTCAACATTTTTTGATAGTACCAAAGATGGGAAGCGTAAGTTTAGTTATCGTATGAAGCGATGGATTTTAGTAATTGCCATTCATGCACTATTCTTTTTATCCTTTTTTATCGATTTGCAGGTTCTAGAGGGTACTCTCAATGCCTCTAGATTTTTAGGGTTTCATATGATAGATCCTTTTGCAACTATTGAGATGTTTTTAGCTACTTATCATATACCTATCAATGTGATTATTGGAACATCGACTATTGTTATAGTCTATATACTTGTAGGCGGTAGATCTTACTGCTCTTGGGTTTGTCCTTATGGAATACTTAGTGAGTATGGTGAAAAGCTGCATAATAGCTTAGTAAAGAAAAAGATTATCAAGTCTAGAAAATTTGATTATAGAGTTAAGTATATCTTTTGGATAGGGTTTTTAGTTATGACTTTTACTAGTGGATATATAGTTTTTGAGACTATTAGTACAGTAGGTATTCTTAGTCGTATGATGGCATATGGTTGGTCTATGGCTCTTGGTTGGGTATTGGTAGTGTTTCTTATCGAAGTCTTCTTCTCACGAAGAGCATGGTGTAGCTATGTATGTCCGATAGGTACTACCTATGGAATGATAGGCAAAGTATCAGCCTTGCGTATAGAGTGGAATGACAACTGCGATAGCTGTATGGTATGTCATGATGTCTGTTTTGAAAATCAAGTGCTTGAGATTACTAAAGCCAAATATGACAAACAGAGAGAAGAGAAGGGCATTACTAGTGAGTATATTACAGGAGCAGACTGTACGCTCTGTGGTAGATGTATAGATGTCTGTCATGCAGATGCATTGAAATTTGATTTTAGACTCAAAGGGTTAGTGTGATAAAAATAGAGAATTTAACAAAAAAATTTGGTAAGACAGTATCTCTAGATGCAGTCTCTATAAATTTTAACAGAGGTGATGCAGTAGCTCTCATGGGAGCCAATGGTGCAGGAAAAACGACGCTGATTCGTCTTATCATGGGATACTATCATCCTACAAGTGGTAGTGTTGAGATAAATGGACTAAACCCTGTAAAAGAGCGAGTAGATATACTACAATCAGTTAGCTTTGTTCCTCAGCTTCCACCTCCTATAAAGCTAAGCCTAGCAGAGCTTATATCATATATCTGTAAAAGCTCAGGTGTAAAAAAAGAGATGATATTTGAGTATGCCAAAGAGATGAAACTAGATATCATACCAAATCTAAATAAATCATTTTTTCAGCTCTCAGGTGGTATGAAACAGAAGTTTCTCATAGCAGTATCTTTGGCAAAAGAGAGTGATATTATGATATATGATGAACCAACAGCCAACCTAGATCCAAAAGCTAGAGATGACTTCTATAGACTTATCAAAGAGAAAGAGAAAGATAAGTTGTCTCTATTTGTAACTCATAGGATAGAAGAGGTACAAGATATTGTTAATCGTCAGATCTATATGGATTTAGGGAAGATAACTACTGATGAAGCTTGCTAAAGTATTTACTATTGCACTGCTGCTAGTGCTTGGCTTTAGTGCTTGTGAAGAGAAAGATCCGGAGGCTATGAGAAAAGTTCACTGGGATAGAGATATGTGTATTAGATGCAAAATGGTGGTTAGTGACCGTAAACATACAGTCCAAGTTATCAATATGGAAAATGGACGAAGTTATATGTATGATGATATAGGCTGCTTGGTACTCTGGTTTGATGAAGAAAAAATTGAGTGGGCAGATAAAGCCAAGATATGGATTACAGATACTAAAACAGGTGATTGGATTGATGCAAGAACAGCATTTTATGATGGGATTAATATCACTCCGATGGCATATGGTTTTAGTGCACATAAAACAAAAGATACAATTAAAAAAGGTGAAGAGATTTTAGATTTTGCAGAAGTTAGCAGACGAATCTTTCTCATCGAAGAAAAAAACAATAGGAAAGCATATTGAAAAATTTATTATTGATCGCATATCTAGATCTCAAAGAGTCTATTAGAGCAAATTGGTTTATTATTTACTCTATAGTATTTGGTGGTCTTATAGCTCTGTTTTTTATAGCAGGAATTACAGAATCTCAAGTGATGGGTTTCTCAGGGCTTAGTCGTTTACTGTTGATGTATATACAAGTGACTATTATCATCTTGCCGATATTTGTACTTATCACAACAGTCCGCTCCATATCAGGGGACAGGGATAGCCATATATTGGAATATATGCTCTCCTTTCCTATATCATTGAGTCAGTACTATTGGGGCAAGGTAGCTGGACGATTTATCACTGTATTTATACCAGTATTTATGGCTATGGCATTTGCTATTATATATGGTACATTCAAAGGTGCTGAAGTTCCTTGGGAGATATTTTTTCTCTACACTGGCTTACTTTTTGCTATGAGTTCAGCATTTTTAGGTATTGCATTTTTTGTATCTTCTCTTGTCAAATCTTCAGAGATGGCACTAGGTATCTCATTTTTTGTATGGATTTTCTTGCTAGCATTTATAGATATTGCACTCATTAGCCTCATGATGCAAAATAGGATGAGTGAGGGACTTATCATCTCTATAGCACTACTTAACCCTATGGAGATTTTCCGTGTATCAGCCATTAGCCTATTTGACCCAGAGTTGACTGTGATGGGACCTGTTGCATTTTATATTTTAGATATGATGAAGCAGTGGCAGTTTGTAGTACTCTCAATTGTTTATCCTACACTATTAGGTATATTGTTTGCCTTTTTTGGGTATAAAGTATTTGCGAAGAAAGATTTAGTATAAAGGATTTTTATGAATAGATTATTAGTTTTACTCATATTTGTGAGTACATTTATGTTTGCATCAACCGATACAGATAAGCCATTTGAGCCAGTACAGCAGTATGTTATGAATTATGATAAAAACACTACATGCTTAGTGCGTCATTTTAAAGTCTATAAAGACCCTAAATGGGTAGGCAAGATAAAAACAAGAAGTGGAAAAGAGGTCTATTTCTCTAGCCCAAAAGCACTGTTTGAGTTTTATCATCGTCCCGGCAAATGGTTTGATGTGGGTGTCAAGAGTGAGAGAGATTTTTCTGAGATAGTTGTAATTGATCATGAAACACTAAAGCCTATCAATGCAGAGACATCATTTTTTGTATATGGCAGTAGAGCTATATCTCCAGCAGGTGATGACCTAGTGCCTCTCAAGACTAAAGAGGAGGCTGAAGCTTTCTCAAAAAAATATAGTGGAAAAAGAATCTTCAAGTTTGATGAGGTTTCAGATGCTCTTATACGACTACTGAATGGAAGGATATAAGATGGCACGACCAACTCCTACAGATGTAGAGATAGAGCTAGACCCAAAACGATATATAGTAAGTGAGACTGATGAAAAAGGCAAGATTACATACTGTAATGACTACTTCATAGAGGTATCTGGCTATGACAAAGATGAGCTCATAGGCAAACCACATAGTATAGTCAGACACCCAGATATGCCCAAGATAGTATTCAAACTTTTGTGGGAAACTATATCACAAGGCAAAAATATAAATGCTGTTGTGAAAAATATGGCAAAAGATGGCAGACACTACTGGATATTTACAGAGTTTGAATCCAGAAGAGATACAGATTCTGGAGAGATTATAGGATATCATGCAGCTAGAAAAAGTATATCTAAGCATGTACTAGAGATCATTTCAGATCTATATGCTCAGCTTTTGGAGATAGAAAAAACTGATGGTGTAGAAGCTTCAGAGAGATATCTCATATCATTTTTAAAAGAGAAAGGAGATGATATACGATTTGCCGATATCATGGAGGAGATTCATAGGTTTTATTAGAAATGGCCTCTGAATTAACACTAAATTAACACTAATGTATTAAGATACATTATCTAAATTATAAGGAAAGATTGATGAAATTGTTTACAAAAATAATAGCTGTAGTAGCTATGGTTGCGATGAGTATGTCAGTAGGAACTGCTGCAGAGTCGAAGAAGATGGGCAAAAAAATGCCTGTCAATTTCCGTGCAGTACCTATGGCTAAAGCAGAGATAATCCAAAAAGGTGAGACAAAAATGTACTGCCCAAAGTGTGGAATGACTCTACCAATGTTCTACAAGACAAATCATGCAGCTACGGTTGATGGTAAGGTACAGCAGTATTGTTCAATCTACTGTATGATAGAGGTGATGAATTCTGGAGCAAAAGTGACAGATCCAAAAGTCGTAGATAACACTTCTCTCAAGTTTATAGATGCTACTAAAGCATCATATGTTGTGGGTAGTTCAAAGCCAGCTACTATGGCAGCGAATATAAGCAAGTATGCTTTTGGAACAAAAGCAGGAGCTGAAGAGTTTGCTAAAAAGTTTGGTGGAAAAGTGATGAACTATGCTGATACACTGGCCGGGGCAAAAGCTGACTACGATACAGATACTAAAAAGAAGCTAATGCGTCAAGCAAAAGGTGCTAAAAAAGGTCAAATGATTTATAAGAAAAAGTGTAAGCCTATCACTGAGAAGTTTACTACAGCAGCTGATGCAAAAGCATACATAAAAGCCAACAAGTCATGTGGTGACCTCAAAGGTAAAGGACTACAAGCAGTAGGACTATATCTAAAAGATGTTAAGTAACTAACTGCTCTTTACTCGTTACTAATTTCCACGCTTCTAGCGTGGGAACAAGCAAACTTAAACCCAATAAATTTACAAGGATTAACAAAATGAAAAAAATTGTCATAGCTATAGTGTTGCTCGCTGTAAGTTTATCAGCCAAAGATATGAGTTTAGCAAAGATAGTCAAGCTTTCACAAAAAGGTGAAAAGGTTGCAAAGGTATTGTGTGATGAGAGTAAGCTACCAACAGCAGAGGGTACTATAGAACAACTGATGGAAAAGATTAAAAAATCTAATGCTTGTCCTAAGCTCTCTAAGTCTAAACTAGAAGCAGTAGCATATTTTGTGAGTAATGGAAGCATGAAACTCACAGGAGCACATATCCCAGTGCCAGCAGAGGCTAAGTGTCCAGTATGTGGAATGTTTACTGCCAAGTACCCCAAGTGGGTAGGGCTGATCGAGGTAGAGGGCAAAAAGTACTACTTTGATGGTGTAAAAGATATGATGAAGTATTATATCTTTGATGTAGATTTCCCTTATGATAGAGAGAAGATAACAGAGTTTAAAACAACAGACTTTTATACTCTGGAGGGCATATCAACTAGAGATGCTTTTTATGTCATAGGCTCTGATGTATATGGGCCTATGGGTAATGAACTTATCTCCTTCAAGACTGAAGATGCAGCAAAGAACTTCATGGAAGATCATAATGGTAAAGCGATTGTAAAGTTTGATGAGATTACACCAAAGATGGTTATGGCTCTTGATGGTGTAGAGTATAAAGAATAGATTATAAATTAAACGGAGAGAGTTTGTGGAAAAGCCTTTTTTGGTGATGGTAGGAGTATTGATTTTTATGGTTTTTACTGTTAGTATTCACTATTTTACTTTTGATGAGAAAGGTGCTAATGATAGCCTTTCTATGGTTGTAGAAGCTACACAGATGGCACAGCCGTCATGGAGTGTTTCATATTATGAGCCTAGAATGTTCTCCTCTAGTAATATAAATAATATTTCATATCCTGAAATGTTATCAACTGATAGAATGGATTTTGTATATGTCAAGTAAATCTTTTTTAGATAAACCTTTCTTTGGTAGTCCCTTTTTCTTTTTTTTGACACTAGAGTTTTTTAAAGAGCGGAAAAAACATATCGGAGTAGTAGTCATATCTCTAGTTATTCTGTTTCTTCTAAGCTCTGTACTGTTTATCTCATCCTCTATTCGTTACTCTATAGAGCAGACTTTAGACAAAGAGCCTGATTTTGTCGTACAGAAAATTCAAGGTGGAGAGAGAGTCAATGCCCCTGCTGAGTGGATAGATCCATTATTAGAAATTTATGGCATCAATAAAGTCACAGCACGAGTCTATGGACGCTACTTTTTCAAAGCTAAAAGAGACTCGTTTTTGATAGTTGGAGTTGATTTTATGGATGAGCAGAGTCACAAAACGCTTGAGTCTATTATGGATGAGACTGACCTAAAAAGCTTTTTAAGTTCTGATAATATGCTAGTAGGAGAGGGAGTTTCTATCTATCTCAAAGAGCATTTCTATCCAAATCACTATAGCTTCCTTACTCCAAAAGGTGATTTTAAAAAGATAAATATATTTAAAGTTCTTCCCAAAGAGAGTAACCTTATAGCCAATGATATGATTATCTTGCCTATGGATCTTGCCAAAGAGGTTTTAGGCATGGGTGAAGATGAAGTGACAGATATCGCTCTGAATGTCCCAAATGATGATGAATGGGATAATGTAGCTGATAAGATCTCAGCATTTTACTATGACTTGCGTGTAGTGACCAAGCATGATATCAAAAAAGCATATGAAAATCTATACAACTACAAGGGTGGAGTTTTCCTGATACTGTTTTTGATTGCTATCGTGACATTTGTACTCATACTCTATCAGAGGTATGCTATGGTATATTCGAGTGAGAGACGCCATATAGGGCTACTTAGAGCTTTGGGTTGGAGTATAAGAGATGTACTAAAACTAAAATTCTTTGAGACTATAATTATAGTTATAATCTCATTTATAGTGGGTGTGGTATTGGCGTATTTTTATGTATTTGTACTCGGAGCTCCACTACTCAAAGAGATATTTTTAGGTGGAGCCAATATGAAAAATAGCCTTGTCTTAGTACCTGTATTGGACTTTGGAGTGCTTAGCTCTATATTTCTGATTTATGCTGTTCCATTCATAGCAGCTGTATTGATACCTGTATGGAAGATATCTGTTACTGATCCAAAAGAGGCGATGTTATGATTTCTATAGAAAACCTAAATAGATATTTCAAAAGTGGTGATACAAGTTTTCATGTACTCAAAGATATTAACTTAGAGGTCTTGGAAGGGGAGTGTGTAGTCCTAAGGGGAGTTAGTGGTAGTGGAAAGACAACACTGCTGTCTATCATGGCAGGATTGGATCGCCCTAGTAGTGGGAAACTGCTTGTAGATGGAGAGTCTATAGCTAAGCTTCCTGACCTACATATCTCTGCCTTTAGAGCCAAAAAGATAGGTATTATTTTTCAGCATTTTAATCTACTAGAGCATTTAAGTGCTAGTGAAAATGTGATGATCCCTCTGATACCCTCAGAGCTAAATATGACAGAAGTTGCACAGAGAGTAAAGAGAAGCCTAGAGATTGCCAACATCTCACACAAAGCTACAAGACCAGCAGGACGCTTGTCTGGTGGAGAGAAACAGAGAGTTGCCATCGCTAGGGCATTAGTGGCTGATCCATCTGTTATACTCTGTGATGAACCAACTGCCAATCTAGACCGTGATAACTCACTAAAATTTATAGATATTCTAAAAGATTTACATAATATGGGGAAAACCATTATCGTAGCTACACATGATCCACTGTTTGACAACCTATCCTTTGCTAGTAGAATCGTACCGATGCAAGATGGATCGATAGTTAGTAAGGAGCAAGGAGTAGGTAGTAGTGAATGAAGCTCTGCTAAATAATCAGGTTATTGTTTATCTTCTGAGTGAGTCTATCTTACTAGGGTTGCTATCTATAGCCTTTGTCATATCATTTGGGATACTAAAAAGCTGGGATTTTGGTAGTTTTTCAGAAAAACAGTTTACTCTAGAGAGAAAAGCATATTTAGTGATGACGATTCTGCTTTTTGTTTTTGTAGTTAAATTTTTTCTAGTTTTATATTTTGTATTTGCTATAGATAATCTATCAGTATTGGTTCCAGGAGCCATGTGTGCAGCAGGAGTGATATCTGCAAATGACTATGGGATGATTTTGCTATTTTTCAAACTTGTAGTTCTATTTTTTCTTGTACTGTGGATGGCATTTAACAAATATGATTTGCAAGCAAAAGATTATCCAGTACTTCGTTTTAAATCATGGCTATTTGTTCTCATTTTTCTTATGATTGTTGTAGAGATGTGGCTGAGCATTTCATACTTTATCAATATTGATATGCTAGAACCTGTCAACTGCTGCTCTACATTATATGGGCAGCTAGAGGGGGCAAATCCTCTGCCATTGGGACTGGATGTCTCTACTCTATTGGTCCTTTTCTATTTACTGTTTGTT
>DAOUPF010000474.1 GCA_030626265.1 Sulfurovum sp. | reverse complement strand
ATGACCATTTTCATATCATGCTCTATGAGGATAATGGTTACTTCATCTTTGGTTAGTACACGGATGAGTTCTGCTACTTCTGCTGTCTCTTTTGGGTTGAGACCAGCTACTGGCTCATCTAGAAGTATAAGCTCTGGAGAAGTAGCTAGAGCTCGTATGATCTCTAGCTTTTTGAGTATACCATATGAGAGATTTTTTGCCTCTGTATGGGCATATTCTTTTATACCTATGAGACCTAGTAGATGCATGGCTCTTTTGGTATATCTCTCTTCATCTGCTAGTATTTTGGATGACCTGAGACATACTTGCAGAAGGTTTTTACTCATATATCTATCAAAGCCCAGCATAACATTCTCTAGTGCTGTCATATTGCCACAGATTTCTAGATGCTGGAATGTTCGGCATACTCCTCTATATACTAGTTGATTGGTAGCCGTATTGGTGATATCCGCACCATCTAAAAATACTGTACCCTCATCACAACTATACACACCTGTAATCATATTGACTAGAGTAGTTTTACCTGCTCCATTTGGTCCTATGATGGCATGAATAGTACCTTTCTTTACAGAAAAGCTGAAGTCATCTACAGCTGTAACACCACCAAAGCGTTTGGTAAAATTATCAACCTTTAACATTTTTTCTCCATAGACCATCAAATAATGATACTATACCTTTTGGCATAAAAATCATAACTACTATGATGATGATACCATATATGAGAGTCTGATAGTCTTCAAAGGCAGTTAGAAGCTGGGGCAATGCAGTTAGTACTACAGCACCAATTACCGCTCCATACAGCCTACCCATACCACCAAGGACTACCATAACTACTAGTTCTATAGAGTGATTGAAGCTTGCCTCTTGTGGTGATATGAATCCAGAGAAAAATGCATATAGACTTCCAGCGAGAGTAGCGATCGTCACAGAAATGACAAAAACAATACTCTTATAATGTGATACATCTACACCAACACTACCAGAAGCCTTCTCAGAGTCATGTATACTTCGCAGTATTCTACCTAGTGGTGAGTCTATGAGGTTTTGTATGAGCCAGATAGTAGATACTAGTAGTGTAGCAGCTAGTATATACCACTGCCAACTCTGAGTCAACTCAAAACCAAACATGCTAAAGCTCTCAACACTCATGCCATCAGCTCCACCTGTGAGCTCTTCCTCGCTAT
>DAOUPF010000079.1 GCA_030626265.1 Sulfurovum sp. | reverse complement strand
TCAAAGCCAGCCTTTGTGCCATCTGCATCCATAGAAGTCACGAGTAGCTCACCTGCTCCTCTATCATATGCCTCTTTAGCCCACTCTATAGCATCTAGCCCTGTATCATTGCGTCCACCATGAGTAAAGATATGCCATTTGTCATCACTGACTCTTTTGGCATCTATCGCCACTACTATACACTGTGATCCAAATCTCTTGGCTGCTTCTGTGATAAACTCTGGTCTTTTGATTGCCGCTGAGTTGATACTGACTTTATCACAGCCAACTTCGAGTAGATTATAAATATCATCCAATACTCTTATCCCACCACCTACAGTCAGTGGGATAAATACCTCTTTGGCAACTTCTCTTACAACATCAACTATAGTATCTCTACCCTCGTGGGTAGCTCCAATATCAAGAAAAGTAATCTCATCAGCACCCTCAATATTGTATCTTTTTGCTACCTCTACAGGATCTCCAGCATCTCTCAAGCCCACAAAGTTTACACCTTTGACCACTCTACCTCTATCAACATCTAAACATGGTATAATTCTTTTTGCAAAATATTCCATTTATATCCTAACTACCGTAATGGTGGGGATTATCCCGAATTATGCATTAGAATTACTAAAATAGTGTTTATGCTTGTACCTAGGGGATTTATGAAAAATTTAAGTTTAACCAAAAGGTTAAGCGATAATTTTCTCTCAAGTGCCCTAGGTGCAATGATGAATACTAGTTTAGTAATCTCTATTGCGTATTTTGGGATTATAGCAAAATGTACCAAAATATAAGAAAAAAAGTGTATAATGAAGACAAATAAAGATTTAACAGAATTTGCTAGTAAGCGATATGGTCAGAATTTTCTAAAAAATCATAGCTATATCCAAAAGATCATCCAAGCGATGCCCAATGATAATCTACCTATTGTAGAGATTGGTCCTGGCTTAGGTGATTTAACTAAAGAGCTCGTAAGAGCTAGAAATGTCACAGCTTTTGAAGTGGATAAGAGATTATGTGAGCATCTAAACTTAGAATTTGAAGAATCCATTAATAGTGGAAAACTTAAATTGAAGTGTGGTGATGCGATAGAGCATTGGGAACAGAAAGGTCTGTTAGATGAGCCTTATCATCTAGTAGCCAATCTGCCCTATTATATTGCAACCAATCTTATCTTGAAAGCACTGCATGACCCTAACTGTCAGAGTATTTTGACAATGGTTCAGAAAGAGGTTGCTTTAAAGTTCTCAGCACAGCCTAAAGAGCGGGATTTTTCCGCCCTTAGTGTACTGGCTGATAGCGTAGGTGATGCGAAATTATGCTTCGAGGTTGAGCCCGAAGCTTTCGTACCACCACCCAAGGTGACCTCTGCAGTGCTATCTATTCGTAAACATAAGTTTTTGGATGATAAAACATTTGAAGAGTTCTTGAAGGCCGCTTTTACACAGCCCAGAAAGAAACTATCCAAAAACCTTAGCATGCGATATAGCAAAGATACGATTGCAGAGGCTTTTACAGCCCTAGATTTGCAAGATAATATCCGTCCTCATGAAGCTACGACCAATACTTATCATCAATTATACATTGCGCTAAAGCAAAAGGATATCATAAATGAACGAAAATCAAGAAAACAGCTCTCAGGAAAATAGCTCTCAGACGAGTAATTTGCAAGAGAACAGACCAAAAAGAAACCCAAACCCATATAGACAAAATAGTAATACTCAAACAAGTGGCACAAGTGTAAATAAAGACTCAGCCCCATCAGAGCAAAAGAGAGAGCATACTCCACGAGACCCAAATAGAAAACCAAACCCAAATAGAAAACCCAATCCGAATCAAAGCAATAAGCCTAATCCAAATAGAAAACCAAACCCAAATAATAAAAATACTACTCAGTCTAATCAGAACAGTAATAACAGCAACAAGCCAAACACTAGACCAAAAAGTAATAATAAAAATAGAGGGCGCAGAAAGCAAATGCCTACTAATGTATCTCCCCAAATGAAAGATTGTCTAATGGACAATGAGAGAGTACAGCAAGAGCGAATGAACCCATGGAAGCAGATAGAGCTAAATAGTAAAGGCAAAATCCGATTTACTCCACTTGGTGGTCTTGGTGAGATTGGTGGAAATATCGCTGTCATGGAGAGTGAGAACTCTGCATTTATTATAGATGTTGGTATGAGCTTCCCTGATGAGACTATGCATGGAGTTGATATTCTTGTACCTGATTTTTCTTACTTACATACTATCAAAGATAAAATCAAAGGTATAGTCATCACTCACTCACATGAGGATCACATAGGTGCTATGCCATATCTATTTAAAGAGCTCAAATTCCCTATCTATGCAACACCACTAGCACTTGCAATGATAGAGAATAAGTTTAATGAACATGGACTATCCGCAGATACTAAATACTTCAACTATGTTACTAAAAGACAGCAGTATGAGATAGGTGATTTCAAAGTAGAGTGGATGCATATGACTCACTCTATAGTGGATTCTTCTGCATTAGCCATAGAGACACCTGTAGGAGTGGTCATTCACACTGCAGACTTCAAGATAGACCATACACCAATAGATGGATATACATCTGATTTACACCGCTTTGCCCATTATGGAGCCAAAGGTGTATTGTGTCTATTCTCTGACTCTACAAATTCACATAATCCAGGCTCTACCAAGAGTGAGAAGGTAGTTGGAAAAACATTTGATACTCTATTTAATTTAGCAGAAGGTCGAGTAATCATGTCAACATTCTCTTCCAATGTACACCGTATAGTACAAGCGATGGAAAGAGCAGTGGAGCATGGCAGAAAGATCTGTGTCATAGGTCGTTCTATGGAGAGAAATATAGAGACCACTCGCAAACTAGGATATATCACTATAGAAGATAAACACTTCATAGAGGCTCATGAGAGAGGAAAATTCCGTGATGAAGAGCTGCTGATAGTCACTACTGGCTCACAAGGTGAAGCTATGGCAGCACTATCACGGATGGCAACTGATGAACATCGTCACATCAAACTAAAACCAACAGATACTATCATCATCTCAGCATCTGCAATTCCTGGAAATGAGGGCTCTGTTTCAAAGCTACTGAACCTTCTCATGAAATCAGGTGTAACAATCAGATACAAAGAGTTTGACAATATCCATGTATCAGGACACGCTGCACAAGAGGAGCAGAAGCTAATCATCAGACTAGCTCAACCTAAATTTTTCTTGCCAGTACATGGTGAGTACAATCATATAGCAGCTCATGCCAAAACAGCTGCAGAGTGTGGAGTAGATCCTAGAAATATGCTATTGATGAGTGATGGTGACCAAGTAGAAATCACACCAAAATTTATCAAAAAAGTAAAAGCTATCAAAACTGGCAAGCGATACATAGACAACATGAACAACAAAGAGATATACAATGATGTCATAGTAGATAGACAAAAGCTAGCAAGTGATGGTATCATCAATATCAGCTTGCAGATATCAACACAAACTGGCAAGATATCTGGTAGAGTAGCAATATCAACATTTGGTATCATCCCAAATAAAGATGATAAGAGATTTGAGAAAGAGGTTATACAGATGATAGAGACATACCTTCTGACTAACAAAACTGAAGGCTCTGCTAATGTCAAAAAGATTGAAGAGGATATCAGAGGAGCAGTACGAAAACATGTATCTCGTACTAGAAAGCTATATCCTACGATAATCCCAACAGTTTTTCTAGCCTAACTACTTACTCGTAGGGTCCAATGACCCTACACTATCTTCATTTTTTGATATAATACTACAATATAATACCGATTGGATTCCTATGAGACTCAACAAATTTATCTCACACAACAGCAAATACTCTAGACGCGAAGCAGACCGACTCATAGAAGAGGGCGAGGTCAAAATCAATAAAAAACAGACAAGTGACTTTGCCTATGATGTCCAAGAAGAGGACTATATAGAGGTAAAAGGTCGTATACTAAGAGCCAAAAAGCAAGGCGATGTCACTATCATAGTCTACAACAAACCCAAAGGGGTACTTGTAACAAAAAAAGATGATAGAGGTCGTGCAACAATCTATCATAAACTACCAGGCAGATATAGACACTTTATAGCTGTAGGTAGGCTAGACTTCGCATCAGAGGGACTTTTACTTCTAACAGATGCTCCAGAGGTCGCTGATACACTTATGAATAGTGAACTACCACGAACTTATAACCTAAAAATAGATACACCTATCACACAAGTTATGGTAGATGCCATGAAAGATGGTCTGCATCTAGAGGATGCAACAGCTGGTGCTCATGAGTTTAGTGGCATCAGAAGTATGGACTTTGCTCCATTTGCCTACTTTGAGATTAGAGGTGAGACAGGAAAGTATACCAAGCTAAGAGTAACTATCACAGAGGGTAAAAATAGAGAGTTAAGACGCTTTTTTGCACACTTTAATGCTACTATCGTTGATCTAAAGAGAGTAGCATTTGGTGATATAGAGCTAAACAATCTACCTACTAACAAAACTCGTTACTTTACTCGTAGAGAGTATGATGACCTACATAAACTTTTAAAAAAGAGTAGAGCGGATATCGAGGCAAGCCCTACTACAAAAAAGAAACCTATCAAAGCCTTTTAATGCACTTGGCCCTAAAGTATCGTCCAAAAAAACTTAACGATATTATAGGACAAGAGGCTCTTTTAAGTACGAATGCTCCTCTACGTAAACTCATAGAAGTAGGTGCCCTGCCCCACTCATTCTTTTATGGTCCTCCAGGCTCTGGAAAGACAACACTAGCTAGAGTAATAGCCAGTATACTAGAGAGACCATTTTTTGAATTTAATGCCACTAGCCTTAAGATAGAGCAACTTCGTAGTATATTTAAAGAGTATGCAAATGCCCTACAAAAACCTCTCATATTTATAGATGAAGTTCATCGTCTTAGCAAAAACCAACAGGAAGTTTTACTGCCTTTTATGGAGAATCAATCTGCCCTACTCATAGGGGCATCTACCCAGAACCCTTACTACTCTATGACCGCAGCTATTAGGTCACGGTCTCATCTATTTGAATTGAAATCTATAGAAAGTGCTACAATGTACAAGCACTTAGAGATGATAGGAGAAAAAGAGAATATAAAAGTCGAAAATACGGCAAAAGATTATCTAGTCAGCTCTAGTGGTGGTGATATCCGTGCTATGTTAAATCTACTAGAGAGCAGTTCACATGTATCACAACCCATCACTATAAATACACTCAAATCTCTTCGTCCTCATGCCATACAAGCTGGCTCCGCTGAGGATGATAGCCACTATGACTTGACTTCAGCCATGATAAAGAGTGTGAGAGGTAGTGATATCAATGCAGCACTATACTATCTAGCACGACTCATCTCCGGAGGAGAGCCACCAGAGTTTATAGCCAGAAGACTCGCCATACTTGCTAGTGAAGATATAGGAAATGCCAATCCAAATGCACTGAATCTTGCGGCATCAACATTGAGTATTGTAAAACATATAGGATATCCAGAGGCAAGAATTCCTCTAGGACAACTGATTATTTATTTGGCAAGCTCTCCTAAGTCCAACAGTTCATATATAGCTATCAATAAGGCTCAAGAGCTAATAAAAAATGGTGAGATATACCCTGTACCTGAACATATCAAAACACACAGTAAAGAGTATCTATACCCACATGAATATGGTGGCTGGATAGAGCAAAAGTACACAGAGAAAGATTTTGATTTTTACTGCTCTATTGCAAGTGGATTTGAAAAAACTCTAGATGAGTGGATTAGCAAAATTAAAGGGAATCCTAGTTAAGCTTCATAATAGCATCTTTGGCTTGATCCGAACTTTTCTTTCCCCCCATATACTCCCCTTCTATACTATTGAGTTTTTTGAGAAAAAAGGTTTTAAATTCACTATCAGTTAATTGATTTTTTGCCATTTCACTCATAATATCAAAGTCTGGAAAATGTTTTATTATCTTTTTGGACAAAGTACTCTCTATCCAAACTTGTTTACCTTTTTCTACAGAAACTGAGGAAAAATCAAGCATAATCTCTCCATTACTATCTTCTTTATAATATTTTTCATACTCTTTTACTTTTACTGACTGACTATTTTGTAGCCTTGGATCAGAATCCTCTAAATTACCTACAAGATTTATTACAAAGTACATAAATGCAAGTCCAACTGCTACAATTACTATTAAACTCTTATCCATATCTATAATTCCTATTATTTACGATCTATTATGAGGTATTATACCAAAAAAATTGTTTTTTAATATTTACCACAATTATCTCACAATTATTTGATATAATTTATTATAAATTTATACTAGGTGGAAATATGAAAAAAACTTATACGAAACATTTAATTGCTTCTATAGTAGTTGGAATTTTATTGTCAGGCTGTAGTGCTACACAGCCAGGATTGGTAGATAACAATAATGCCAATGCAAAAACTGGTGGAGTACTTGGTGCTATCAGCGGTGCAATACTAGGTCTCACTCAAAGTGATAAGAAAAACAGAACTAGAAATACT
>DAOUPF010000347.1 GCA_030626265.1 Sulfurovum sp. | reverse complement strand
GTACATTTGTTTCACATGAAACATCCTATACTTGGTGACCCTATATATGGGACTTGTTTTAATGCCAGCAATGAGTATTTGGAAGGCAGGCAAACTCAAACGGAAAGACTCATAGAGACTGGAGCTAGCAGACTGATGCTCCATGCCAACACTCTAGAATTCACATATGGAGCAAAATATTATATAGAGAGTCAGATAGACTTTAGTAAAGAGAAGCATCTAATTTATCCGAAAGAAAAAAGAAAGTTTAACCCGAAGGATAAGCAATGATTTCTTGTGAATGCCCTAGATACAATAACTTGTGCTAGTTTTGTAATCTCTATAGCATATTTCGGGTTAACCGCTAATCATCCTCACTACGAACTGCTATTATAAATCCAACAACACCTACAATTACAACACCTACAATAATCGTATAAAGCACTAAATCCATAGTTGTCATACTGCCGCTCCTCCCTCTTGTTCTCTGAGCTGTCCACAGGCAGCAGATATATCTAAACCTTTGGATTCTCTGATAGTACAGAGTAATCCTCTCTTGGTCAAATACTCTTGGAATGTTACCATATCCTTTTCACTAGGTCTCTCAAACTCAGTTCCACCATATGGGTTAAAATAGATTAGGTTTACTTTTGCCTTGATACCATCTAAAAGACTTAGAAGTTTCTTCGCAGCTGAGATATCATCATTGATATTTTTGATCACTAGATACTCAAACATCACTCTCTTTCTAGAATTTATAGGAAACTCCTTTACTGCATCTATGATAGATTTTATATTGTAGGCTTTGTTGATAGGCATGAGTGTTTCTCTCAGTTCATCATCTACAGCATGTAGAGAAATGGCTAGATTTATACCTAGCTCCATCTTGCCAAGTCTCACTATCTTGGAGCTTAATCCTGATGTAGAAATGGTCTGTCGGTGAGTAGCTATAGCCATACCATCTGGGTCTGAAAATATCTTGACAGATTTGACAACAGCATCTAGATTATCTAGTGGCTCACCCATACCCATAAAGACCAAGTTGACACGACGGTTGGCATCTATGTTATTGTCTTTTTTTATCATGAGTAATTGTGATACTATCTCTCCAGCAGTTAAATCTCTCATGAAACCATCTTTGGCAGTGAGACAAAATGCACACCCTACTTTACAACCTACTTGTGATGATATACAGACTGTATATCTCTCTTGGTGCTTTACAGATCCATCTTCATGATACTCTTTATCACGCATCAAAAGAAGTACTACCTCTACTGTATGTCCATCATGAAGACCAAAGAGATATTTGCGACTTCCATCTTTGCTATCTTGTACTGTCAACATCTTCAGAGGTGTTAGGGTAAATTCATTATCAAGTTTTTCTCTCATCTCTTTTGGGAGATTTTTCATCTCATCAAAACTCTCAACATACTTATGATATACCCAAGAGTAAATCTGTTTTGCTCTAAAGGCTGGCTTGATCATCTCCGCCAATTCCTCTTTTGTATAGTCTTGTATTATTTTTTTATTCATAAATTTCTAATTCGTGTATATGTGTTGTTAACTTCTGCATAGCTCTTTTATGATTCTTTTTAAAATCATTATGTGCTTGAGTGTTGCAGTAGTTTGTAACTATAAATATTCCTTTGGCAGGAATACCAAACTCTTTTGCAACTTTTAGCACAGCATAGAATTCCATATTTTCCAAGTGAATATTTTTCTTTAAATACATCTTTGCTATATCTTCATTAGTGCAGATATAGTTTGATGAGTTTATTATTGTTTCATGTGAAACATCTTTGGATAATAAGATAGTAGTATCTATAGGGGTATATGCATCATCTCTTAAAAATGCCTGTTCTATGTTGGATGATGAGCTAGACTCGATTATACTCATAAGTTCTGTTTCACCATAACTGCCTGCCGTTCCTACAAAGAGTATAGAGTCTGGCGGGCTTTGAATACATAGTTTTGTCAAGTTTATAGCTACATCCATCAGTCCTATACCTACAGGAGTGGCAAATGCAAACTGCTCTATCTCTCCTGCACATACTATCATGATAAAAATCTTTGCATACTATATCCTCACAGGGATATTTTGAGACTTTAGGTATCTTTTCAAATCCATTATATCTATCTCTTTGAAGTGAAATATAGAAGCCGCCAATGCAGCATCAGAGTGCCCTATAGTAAAAGCCTCCTCTATATGCTTCATAGTCCCTGCTCCTCCACTAGCTATGATAGGTATCCTTGCTACCTCTCCTATCTTACGGTTAAGC
>DAOUPF010000169.1 GCA_030626265.1 Sulfurovum sp. | reverse complement strand
TCCCATCACCTCAACAAGTTTTACCAATACAGGGTCACTATTTTTACCAAGAGACTCAACAATCCAAGATATCTTCTCTTCTGAAGATACAAGAGGTGAAGCTATAATCTCTTTGGCTTTAGGTGTACTCAATGCAGATGCTATACCATCCAATGCACCGATATAAGAATCTATCTTTACATCATCGCTACCATCCATGAGTGCTTTTGCATATCTTTTAGCTACTAGTTCTAACATGCTATGCCACCTTCTTTGCTACGATTTCTACAACTTGCTCTTCTGTCAATGGAATATCATCACTTGTAATATTTTCATTGAGCACAGAGTCAATAGCATCTTTTACCATTCTTCTCTCATCGTGTGCTATCTTCTCTTCATACTGTTTCTCAAGCATTTCAAGATCTTTTTCTATTCCATCTTCTAGCTTTTTGGCTAAAAGATCCATCTCTTTTTTGCTATCAACAGTAATCTCTTTAGCTTTACTTTTACTGTCTTCTACGGCTTGTTCTGCACTTTTTTGTGCATCTTTCGCCTCTTGTAGTTTTGACTCAATCTCATTAAGGCTAGCTGCTATACCTTCTCGTCTACCTACAAAGAAATTCTTAATAGGAGTCGCGACTAGATAATAAAGTAACCCAAAGAAAACAGTAGCATTAAATATACGAGGGATAAAGTCTGTCTCTCTACCAGTTTGCAAGAAATACTTACTAGTTCCTGGTTCTGCTCCACTTGCCATAAGAACTGCAGGCAACACAAAGAGTGCTGCATATAGTAATTTTTTATACATTTACCTCTCCTCCTATAGTTGACTGAACTTGGCTTTCAAGCTCTGTTTGATTAATGGTATTTGAGATAAAAGTGCATTTTGAAGTGACACCTTCTCCTCCTCCAACTTTGCTGCAAACTTCGCTTGCTTCTTCTCTAGCTCAGCTTGCTTAACACCAATAGCCTCTAAAGCATTGTTTTTGCCAACCTCTATCACTTCTTGTCGAAGTTTTGCGGCTGCACCTTTTGCCTCGTCTATATTAGCTTTAGCTGTAGCTGTCAACTCATCAGTGTTTCCACCCATATTTTTGGCAGCTTCCATATCTTTGGCTATCGCCGCATCTCTGTCGTCCATAAATCTCAACAATGGCTTATAGAGTTTTTGATTTAGTTGATACAGCATCACGAAAAATATTACTAACATGACAAGCATCAACCATGGATATATATCTAGCATCTACGCTCCTCTCAAAAAATTTAAGGCAATACTATCATTTGGGGCGTTAAATATGGGTTAATCGGTTATCTGTTTTCAATAAAACTTATAAATTTCATTAGTTCTTCTTCATTTGGTAACATTATCTCTAAACTGTTTTGTTTAATCTTATAATTGAAGGGTAAATTCTCTTTGATTTGGTTTTTTTGATTAGCAGTAATTTTTAGTTTATTTTGGAGTATTTTTTTATTTTGCAGTGAAATATTATTTTTGTTTTGTACTAGTTTTTCTGTATCTCTGACACTTAGCTTTTGACCTATAATAGTATCAACTGCAATGCGTTGTTTTGACTCATCAAGTCCTACTAAAACTTTAGCATGACCTTGTGTGATTTTATTTGATATCAAATTATCTTGAGCATATATACATAGAGAAAGAAGTCTCATCGTATTGGTAATCTGTGACCTACTTTTATGTACTATCTTGGATAGCTCTTCATGTGTGATTTTGTGTACTGCTATGAGCTCTTGGTAAGAGTTGGCAAGCTCTATGGCATTGAGATTTTCTCTTTGGATATTCTCAATCAGAGCTAGCTCACGCATCCTAATCTCATCAAAATCTACATCAGCAACTATCGCTTTTATAGTATCTATGTTAGCTAGTTTATGTGCACGAAGCCGTCTCTCTCCAGCTACGAGTATATATCTATCCCCATGAGAGACTAGAACTACAGGCTGTAGTAGTCCATGCTCTTTGATAGAGAGACTCAGTTCTGTTAGTTTAGCCTCATCAAAATGTTTTCTAGGCTGATATGGATTGGGGTCTATGAAGGATACATCAATCTCGGCTACTAAGCCATTGGTATCAGAAGCAGATAAATCATCTGTAGAGATCATCTCATTGGCATATGCCTCACCAACCTCTTCTAGTATAGCCCCTAGACCTTTTCCTAGTGCCATATTATGCCCTTATGATAGCAGAGGCTAGCTCTTTGTATGCGATAGAGCCTTTTGAGTTGCTAGCATAATGAGTAACTGGCTTGCCAAAGCTTGGGCTCTCTGCTACTTTTACATTACGCGGAACTACGATATAATCTTTTTTATTGCTAAAGAGTTTATCTTTAAAGTGATGCTCCAAATCTGCCAAAACTTGCTTGGAGAGATTGTTTTGATTGGAATACATAGTCGGTAAAAAGCCTTTGATTTTAAGCTTTGGATTGATTGTTTTTCGTAGTAGTGATACAGTATTTAGCAACTGTGCCAGTCCCTCTAGTGCAAAAAACTCACACTGGATTGGGATAATTACAGAGTCTGATGCACTCAATGCATTGATAGTGATTGGTCCTAGTGCTGGTGGTGAATCTATGATGATATAGTCATAACTATCTCTGATATCATCTAGTGGTTTTTTAAGTATAAGCTCTCTATTTTTTTTGCGTACATTGTGGAACTCTTTTTCTATTCCTACAAGTCCTATATTTGATGGTACAAGGTCTAGTTTTTTTATAGAGGTTTTTAAAATGACCTCTTTGAAGGTTTTTGTCCCGATAAGAACATGATATATATTAAACTCATAATCCCCTCGTCTATACCCTAGGTTAGTTGTTGCATTAGACTGAGGATCAGCATCTAAAAGCAAGACTTTCTTGCCTTTCTCTGCCAAAGAGGCGGCTAGATTAACAGCGGTAGTTGTTTTGCCTACGCCACCTTTTTGGTTGGCTATACTGATTATTTCACTCATCTTAAACTGTATACCTTTTTTTCATCTATTAGTAACGAACCGTCACTACATAAAATTGCATTTTTCATATCTATTTTAGTATCATTTTGATGTGTAAAATAGGGTTTGCTTCGTTCAAATTCTACCTTGTATTTACTAAATACTTGCTTCCATTTTGGCTTAAGCTCTAGCTCTTCTAAAAATATATTAAGTAGTATCAAGGGCGAAATATCGGTATCTAGGGCACTATAGCTATTTTTATTTTTTTTCAAATTCACACCAATTCCAACTACTAAAAAGTCCATTGTCATCTTGGTAATCACCCCTCCAATTTTCTCATCTTTACAATAGAGATCATTTGGCCACTTGAGCCATACCCCATTCTCTGTACCCTGAAGAGCTTTTTTCATCAAAAATGCAAAATATATAGAAGCTGAACTCATCGGTAAATCCAAAGGAAGCATATCTAACTTCAGGACAATAGAGGTAAAAAAGTTACCCTCTCCCCCACTCCATTCATTATCTCTACTACCTATACCATCAGTCTGCTCTGCACTCATGACTGCTATTGGTTCAGTAATCCTCTTCTCTCTTAAGGCATCCATGAGATATTTTTGAGTAGAGGGCAGTGAGTCAAATAAGAGTATTTCCAACTTTTAACCCTCTACCTACACAGTATGCTTTTGCTGACATAGCCTTTTTGGATGCTGGCTGTATACTATCTACCTGCAAAGCACCTTTTTTGCACCCTACTACTACACTCTCATTTGTAAAGGAAATTATCTCAAAAACTTCATTCTCACTCACCAAATCTACTAAAGATACTCCATCAAATTTCGTACCATTACTGGCAAATATCCCTGGCCACCCCTCAAATGCACGATATTTATTGTAAATCACCTCTGCATCACCAAAATCCACTTCACCATCACTCTTTTTAATCTTTTTACATAAAGTGGCTTGGGTTTCATCTTGTTTTATAGGTGTGATACTAGCAAAGTCGCGAATAGTACTTAGAGTTAGTTCACATGCATCATTAGTCAGCTGTTCCATCAGTGCATACAGTCTCATACTTCTAGGTATATCAAACTCGATCTTCTCCAACATATCCCCAGTATCAAGCCCTTCTTCCATCATCATAGAGGTTACGCCTGTTTTACTATCTCCATTTAGTAAAGACTGTTGGACTGGACTGGCTCCACGATACTGAGGTAAAAGTGAAGCGTGTAAGTTTATACAAGGAGCTATGTCAAGTATAGATTTTGGCAATATCTGCCCAAATGCAGCCACGATGATAAAATCAGGCTTTGCATCTGCGATAGC
>DAOUPF010000197.1 GCA_030626265.1 Sulfurovum sp. | reverse complement strand
TTGACAAATGAACAAATGTTCACTATAATTAGCTTAATAGTCATATACTTGCGGTGACAAGGGAGCCCTATCGTGAAAAAACAAACTACTAAAGAGAAAATATTAGATAAGTCATTAAAGCTATTTGCTAAAAATGGGTTTGCTGATACTAGCGTGAGAGATATAGCAAAAGCTGTAGGTTTGCAGCAAGGAGCCTTGTATAATCACTTCAAAAACAAGGATGATATACTTGAAACACTCATTGATGAGCTTATGAGCTCTGCTATAGTTACAATATTTGAAGATAAAGACCCTGCAGAGCTCTCTGAGCGTGGCAAATCACTTTTGTCTAATATAGCTATGACCTTTAAGCTTTTGAGCTTTGACGGCAAAAATGAGGCTCTTTTTAAACTTTTGATGCAAGAGATGTATAAAAATGCTAAAATTAGAGATCTATATCACGAATACTTTTATCAGCACAATGTAAAAAAGCTATCAGCTGTACTATTTTTGATGATGCAAAATGATAGAATTAAGTCTTCTGATCCCCTAATGCTTGCAAATGAGTTTCTAGCCCCTCTATTCTTCTATCAAAGTCAGGTTGTACTGCTAAAGATAGATGCTAAGTCTACATCATCAGCAGTCACGCTATTTGAAAAACATGTTGATTTCTTTTGGGGGAACATTAAGATAGAAAAAGATACACTTTTCTGATACTTTAATATATAAGATATTTTGAAATATTTATATTTACTAATATAAGGATACTAAATGGCATTTGATATATACTTTGCATATTTAACAATATCATTTTTTACTATTGTAAGTCCTGGAGCTGCGATACTTTTAGCTATACATAATGGATTGAGTCTTGATTTAAAAGCAGTTGCCCTATCCTCATTTGCCAATATACTAGGGCTGTTTTTACTATCATCAGTCGCTATGTTTGGTGTAGGGGTATTGCTTCAGACTTCAAGTATATTTTTTCTCACACTCAAGATAATAGGTGCAGGATACTTGATATATCTAGGATTTAAACAGATATTTAGTAGCCATACTCATTTGATTAGAGAAAAGGGTACAGTAAAAAGAGTTGATTATAACTCATGGAAAGTTTTTCAAAAAGGTTTTCTTCTCGCTGTTACAAATCCAAAGCCTATACTTTTCTTTACGGCTATATTCCCACTATTTATGGACAAAAATAGTAGTATATTGCCTCAGTTCCTTATCATGACAGGCACATTTATGTTGGTGTCTTTTCTCTCATTGATGTTTTATGGATATATGTCAGGAGCTGCGAAAGCTTGGTTTTTTGATGAGCGGAGACTTGGGATATTTTATAGAGTCTCAGGAAGTCTATTTGTACTTATGGGTATAGGTATGCTTTTTGTAGAGCAAAGTAACACAAAGATAGAGATAAAAGCTAACTAATCAATCATCCTTGGAGCTTTTTGGATAACTAGGTTCACCTTTTATCAACCCCGCTTCAAATAGAAAGGGAGAGGGCTTAAAGTCTATCTTTTTTACTCTGTCATATTTGGCAAAGGATAGAGATAGTCGGTCTTTTGCACGAGTTACGGCGACATAGAACAGACGTCTTTCTTCATCTATATCCCCTCCACTCTTATTCATCAGCTTATGATTTGGGAATCTACCATCCATGAGGTCTACTACAAATACATCTTCAAACTCTAACCCTTTGGAAGCATGAACAGTCAGCAAATTTACACCCTCACCTTCACTAAGTTCACCACCACCAAGCACCATTGCATTGACAAAACGATGTAAATCTTTGTAATGAGTAGATAGATTTAGTAGTAGTTTGGCTTTTCTAAGTATCCTATCTATGGATTGCTCTTTTTTACCCTGATCTATCTCTCCTGTCTTTAGACGAGATCTCTGTGTGGATAGAGTATCTACAATACCTTGATATAGCTTTGACTCAATAGCCTGACGCAGTATAGTCTGAGGCACAGTACTTTGCTGTACTGATCTCATAAACTCATAGTAATTCATAAAAAACTTTAATCCATCTTCCCCAAGTTTTGGATGTTTTAGCAGTGGATGAGAACGAAGAGCTTCACTCATGTTAAGATTCTTAAATCTACTAACTGAGCCTATCTCCAAATCATCATCAAATAGACCTAGTTGTATATTTTTATTGGGATTTAGTTTTGGTAAGTCAAATACTTCTGGGTGTAACAATCCACGATTTAGATTAGCATTTCCAAAGTGCATGAGGCAGATAAAAAACTCTTTGGCTAAAGCAGAGCCAATTCCTCCACCATATTCAAAAATATGAATAAATGCCATCATATCCTTTGTATTAACCATAAGAGATAGCAAATCTAGCAAAAACTTAATCTCTTTTGCCTCAAAAAAGCTTGTACCACCTTTTCTCTTGCATGGCAGACCAAGTTCTCTCAGGCTTGCTTCTATACCATCAGCACTAGAGTTGTTACGAAATATAACAGCTATACGGTCATTGGGAAGGTGACTTCTCTTTATCATCTGTGCTATAGATTGATATTGAACGTATAGCTCATCATATACTAGTAACTTAGGAGGGTGTGCATCACCTACTCTACCAACTTCTAGTTTCTTTGGATAGATTCTCTCATTTCTCTCTATAACTCTATTTGCTAATGATAGTATAGGTGCTACTGAGCGATAGTTAGTCTTGAGTGTAAATACATGAGCATTTGGGTATCTTGTAGAGAAGGTAGATATATTTTTGATATTTGCACCATTAAAGGCATATATACTCTGATCATAATCACCTACACAAAATAGAGAATCAGGCTCCAGAGCGTCTATAAGGGCTCCTTGGAGAGTATTTGTATCTTGATATTCATCTACTAAAACTTCATCAAAAGGTATACGATTTTCTGATATATAATTTTTAGCATGAAGTAGTAAATCGTTAAAAGATAAGAAACCATATTCAGCTTTTATCCTCTCAAACTCATCACAGATATCTAGATATATATCCATCAATGGCTCATGATCTGGGTATAGTTCTAAAAACCAAATATCAAAGCTCTCCAGAGAGGCATTTTGATACAAAGTATACATCTCATATAGATATGTAGATGAAAAAGGCTCTATATCATAGTGCAATCGCTTAAACTGCCTCTTCTCGTATATACTTCTATATAGAGTTTTTAGCTCAGAGGGTTGTTTGAGAGATAGATTTGGAGTTACTTTTTTAAGCCAGCGATAACAGACTGCATGAAAAGTGCCAGACTCTATACTCTCTAAGGTATTTTTTGGAAAGTAAGCTCCTAGCCTAGCTATCATCTCCCCAGCGGCCTTGTTGGTAAAGGTAAGTAGCAGTATCTTCTCTGGTCGTGTGCCCTGCTTCAATAGATGTGCAATTCTACCGACTATAGTAGATGTTTTTCCTGTTCCCGCACTAGCTATGATGAGATTTTGCCCTTTAGTAGCTGTAGCAGCAAGGAGCTGCTCTTGATTGAGAGTACTAAGTGGCATTATGGGGTAGTATTATTTTTGACCGGTGATATAGAAAGTATTTTTACCCTCTACTTTTTCTAGTGTTACTTTGTATTTATCACTCCAGTGCTTTAGAGCATCTTTAAAAGCAGATATAATCTCTTCTCTTGGGTTATCAGTTTTGATTTTTAGACATCCAAATGAGTTGGACATGGCTATATAGCCACCAAAATGCTCTAACTCATCATTTAGACTAAGTATATGTTTAGAAAATTTATCAAAATTAGCTGTATTATTGAATATAGTAT
>DAOUPF010000177.1 GCA_030626265.1 Sulfurovum sp. | reverse complement strand
CCAAAGATTTTGCTCCACCTTTGAGTATGATAAAGCCTTTCTTTATGATAGGCTCCATATTCTATTTTTTTGGGGTACTTTTTCTGTTTTTTATCGAGCCATCTGCTGGTCATCTTGACTTTGGCATAGTAGGCTGGGTTCACTGGTTTTTATTGGGCTTTGTGATGATGACTATCTTTGGTGCTATGGCACAGCTAGTACCAGTAGTCATAGAGGTTGGGCATTTCTCTGTAGATATGTATTATGTGATTTGGCCTTCATTAATGGTGGGTACTTTGCTGATGGTTATGGGCTTTTGGTGGATGCCTGAGATACTGGCATTTGGCGGTATGTTGGTGCTTGTATCTATGGTGATATTTCTCTTTGAGACTTTTGCAACTCTTAAAAAGGCAGAGAGGATTACTCTGACTGTAAAGAGTGTACTAGCTTCCAATATATTTCTAACTATCGCTATAGTCATAGGATTTTTCATGTCTTTAGCTATCGGTGAGGGAATGGTGCTAGATGTGGGCAAGTGGTTATCAGCTCATGCAGTACTAGTGCTTGGTGGATATGTGACACTGACTATCATGGGTCTATCTATGATACTGCTACCTATGTTTGGATTATCTCATGGCTTTGACTGGACACCAGTGGAGCGTGCTTTTTGGATGATGGTGGGTGGAGTGTCTGCCTATCTGTTTGCTACTATCGTAGAGTGGAGTTGGATGGGCTATATAGCACTATTGGTTATGTATGCATCTATAGGGTTCTATATGAAGCAGATATGGGTCATATATCAAACAAGAGCTAGAAAAGCGCATGATATATATGCTAAATCTATGTATGTAGGTTTCATCTCATTGAGTGTGAGTACTATACTTGGTTTATTGACTTTGGTTGTAGATAGTGAACAGATTATCTTGGCTGCGGCATGGTTCTTTCTCATGGGCTTTATTAGCTTTCTCATCAATGGACATCTATTCAAGATAGTTCCATTTTTAGTGTGGTTTGAGAAGTATAGTCCACTAGTAGGTAAAGAGAAAGTACCTATGCTAGATGCAATGTTCCCACGCAAACAAGCTGATTATCAGTTTTGGTTCTCATCCATTGGTATGGTTATATCTGGCATGGGACTGTTATTTGGTAGTACAGAGCTATTTTATGGTGGAGTGTCTCTATTTGTAGTAGGTGCTGGATTTATGCTAAGCTGTGTAAACTTCATGCTCACATATGGAGAGAAATAGAAAATATCCATAATAAAGGAATAAAAATGTGTAATATAGAAAAAGAGAATGTATTTGAAGCGACAAGTACAGTCATAGATCCAGAAGTTGGGTTCAATCTATTTGAGATGGGCTTGATATACGATGCTATCATAGATGATGAGTGCAATGTAAAAGTCATCATGACACTATCCACTCGTGCCTGTCCTCTACATCAGATGATCACTCAGTGGGTCAAAGAGGCTGTAGAGAAGATCAGAGGAGTAGGCGAGGTAGAGGTAGAGGTAGTCTGGGAGCCAGAGTGGAACATCTCTATGGCACATGACAGCGTCAAGCAGGCACTTTCAGGAGTACTGCCTAGTTGAAATTTTTAAAAGAGCTTTACGGAGCAGGTATTTTGCTATTTTACTATGCAAAATACCCTATACTTATAGGTTACCCTGCTTTAATATATGGAATGGATTACAAATCTAGTCTAGTCATGGATATCTTGTGGGTTTATTGTCTAGCTCTTATGATTAAAGATATTATTTTTAAGTTTGTTTTGAAGAGAAAATATTGTGATAATCTCTCTCGCTCTAGTAAATAAATTACCATAATTCTCTAAAATTTTGTTATAATCATATAAATATCTTGTAAAAATTTACAGGAGACTTCCATATGAGAGGGACAATATGTTTGGAATATTTGACAGTAAAGAGAACCTAAAAGAGGCAAAGATATTTTTTGGCTCTAGTGTAGAGCGTAGAGATGAAGTTACCCAGAGACGAAGTCCATATAACAACAAGGTAGTAAGCACCGCTCCTGTATGTAACGCAGAAGATGCACAAAGAGCACTGCAAATCGCAGATAGAGCTGCAGCTGTGGCAGCTGCAGCTCCACTGCACCAACGCATATCATGGCTAGAGGATGTAGCAAGCAAGCTCAGAGAGTATGAAGAGGATTTTGCAAAACTCATAGTAGATGAGGTTGCCAAGCCGTTGAAATTTGCACGAGTTGAGGTGCTTCGTTGTGCAGAGACTATAGAGCTCACAGCCAAAGAACTTATCAACCTAAAAGGTGAGACTATACCTACCGATGTTACCTCTAGTGGTCGTAAATCACTGGCATATTATAGAAGAGAGCCAGCAGGGGTATGTGTCTGCATCACTCCATTTAACTTCCCACTCAATCTAGTAGCACACAAGATAGCCCCAGCACTAGGAGCTGGTAACACAGTAGTACTCAAACCAACCCCAGAAGCCCCACTGACTGCATACAGACTAGCAAAGCTATTTATAGACTCACCTTTTGCTGTGCCTGATGCTTTGAGCTTAGTATACGGTGATGCGGAGGTAGGTTCTGCATTGGTTACGAGTCGTATACCACGAGTCATCAGCTTCACAGGATCAGTGCCAGTGGGCAATATCATCAGCTCACAAGCGGGTATCAAAAAGGTCAGCTTAGAGCTAGGTGGAAATGCAGCTACATTTGTAGATAGAGATGCCGACTTGAAAAGTACAGCTACCAAGTGTGCCTTTGGAGCATTCTATAACTCTGGGCAGGTATGTATATCCTTACAGAGAATATATATACACGAAGAGGTATATGAGGAGTTCACGGAGCTTATGGCTATAGAGACAAATAAGCTAAAAGTAGGCTCTCCTTATGAAGAGGATACTTTCATGGGCCCACTTATAGATGAGGATTCCAAGCACCGTGCCAAAGCATGGGTAGCTAGTGCCAAAGACGAGGGTGCAGTCATAGCTACTGGTGGCAAGGATGTAAAAGGCATATTCCCTCCTACAGTTATGAGTGATGTAACTGATGATATGGAGATAGTATGTGAAGAGGTATTTGCCCCGATAGTGAGCCTGATATCAGTCAGAGATTATGACGCAGCGATCAAGAAAATCAACCAATCTCCATATGGTTTGCAGTATAGTATCTTTACCAACTCTCTCTCCACAGCTCATAGGTTTATAGATGATGCCCAGTGTGGTGGAGTAGTGGTCAATGATATACCAACTATTAGATTTGACATACAGCCCTATGGTGGCTCCAAGCTCTCAGGAGTTGGAAGAGAAGGACCTAAGTGGGCACTAGAAGAGTTTACAGAGATCAAATCAGTGGTGATGTTTAGCTAGAAATATTTACCCCAAAATATGCAATTCTATTGCATATTTTAGATTTAAAGGATATCAAATGGATTATATGTTTACGCAAGGCTTCTTAGGAACAAAAGCACCTCTATTTATGGATTTTGTGACAGTTATTGTAACACTGCTGCCTCTACTAGTGTGGATTGCTATCAAGCTAGTAAGAGCAGGCTACTATGAGACACATCGAGTATATCAGATAGTTATTTTTATAGTATCTGTCATAGTAGTTGGATGGTTTGAGTATGGAGTTAGAGCTGGTGGAGGATTTGCCCTGTTTATAGAGGGAAATAGTTTACCAAACTCTCTGCTGTATGGAGTGCTTATCTTTCATATCGTTATAGCTACTCTGTCATTTATATGGTGGGCTAAGACACTGTATACAGGCAACAAATACTATAGAAACAAAAACCTACCAGGTGGATGTTCTATCAGACATATAGCAGATGGAAAGCTAGCAGCATTAGGTATATTTATGACCTCACTATCGGCTCTTTGGTTATATATAGCTCTATTTATGTTTTGATGAAATAGTATGAAAAGGGTAGCTATATCAGCTTGCTCGTTAGGTAACAGATGCCGTTATGATGGCAGAGAAAATTTAGATAAAGACTTGCTAGAAAAGCTCCAAGACTATGAACTCATAGCCTTTTGTCCAGAAGATTTCTCCTTTGGGACACCACGCCCTACTAT
>DAOUPF010000309.1 GCA_030626265.1 Sulfurovum sp. | reverse complement strand
ATCTTTTGCATTGACAAGTATATCCGCACTATCACCCTCATTCATACCAGCTATTCCAGCCTCAAGTCCAGGTATGATTTGACCTTTTCCTGTGATGAACTCTAGTGGTTGCCCACCTTTGTTACTATCTACTACCTCAGTAGTACCAGCTTCCTTTACCTCATATTCGATACCGACTACGCTATTTTCTTCTTTGATTGCCATTATCATTCCTTAATTCTAAAAGTTTTGTATTGTAGCTAAGGGAACTTTATACTAGCTTTTATATACAAATTAAGTATTAAAAGTGTAGAATTTGTCACATTAAAAAAAGGAGAGGTCTATGGGTTTGAGAGATGTAAAGATGGGGGCTATTGCTCTGTTTGGTATGGCTATATTTAGTTTTGGTATTGTTGGATGTGGAGGGGGAGGTGTTGATGTTGGAGCTACTCCACCTGCTGAGAGTGATAGGGTAGCTATAGATGCTGCAAACAGTGATGCTGTTGCAGCTACAGCTTATCAAGCTTTGGATGTAGGTGATATTGCTGGTGGTCTAAATCCACTGGGTAAATCATTTAAGATTTTGTCTGATGAAGAACCAAAGTTAAAGAGTATCTTGGCAGCTACTATAAGTTTAAAAGATATGGCTGTAGACCCTTATGCAGACTTTTGTGATTCAGGCACTATTAGTATGAGTGGTACACAGACTAGTGCAACTATGACTTTTAATAATTGTGTTTTAGGTAATAGTAGCTTAAATGGTAGTATGATATTAACAATCAATAGTACGGGAACAGAGGGTACACTAACTTTTGCTAACTTTACAACAACTATGAATGGTGAGATAATTGCTTCATATGAGTCTTTGAGTTATATTTATAAATTTAATAGCAGTATGACAGAGATTACTAGCATGACTCTTGCCATAAATGGATATATACTTGATGGTGATAAGAGAATGGATTTTATCAATTATAAACTTGATATGTCTATGAGTGATAATGTTTATACAATAAGTATAAATGGATATGTCAAAGAAAACTCTTTAAATGCTTGGATAGGGATAACAACGGTGGAAGCAATAAAAATAGATGACAGTCTTGGTAATTATAATTATTGCCCTATTGCAGGTAAAATCACTATTGGAGGAAATGGTTCTAGTATGACTATGACATATAATAATGATGGTAGTGTAGATGTTTCTATAGATGGTGGAGTTCCAGTACATCATGGAACTTGTGAGTGGTTTAGATAGTTAACTGTATACACAAAAACTTTCACTGGTCAACTCGACCAGTGAATCTACTTCCAAATATTTCTCTTTTTATCATCTATCTCTAACTTACTCTTCTCTATATCATCAACCAACTCATCAAACACCTTGGCATAAGCAAAACAGCTGTTTATCTTGCAGACTAAGTATGTACTATCTTTAGATAGTTTGGTTAGAATAAATGGGTATTTGATAGTGGATAGATTGCTCTGTATGCTGTTTAGGTTTTTGAGATTTGACTTGATGATGACATCACCTAACTGTAGGCGTAGAAATATCTGTGTGAGCTTTGGGGCTGATGATGGGCTGGATTCTAGTATAGCTCCATGAGATGCTATTGTATCTCTGACTATATGTTGATACTTCATATCTCCAATTAAACTGCCTACTCTCACCAAATTCTCAAGCATCACACTCAAAGCAGAGGTGTAGTATCTATCATCAAAGTCTGCTACTGTATCTATATCATCTGCACTCAGATACCATATCTTACCTCTATAAAATATCTCTATCGCTTCCATACTCAAAGACTCTGCTTCTTTCAAATAGTATTTGTCATAAGTCCTAAAATACCCCTCCAAATAAGCATCTATCAAGAAAGCATAATCCTCTAAAAGACCTAGCTGCTTGGGCTCTCTACCCAAGGTTATCTGGTGATAAAGCTTACTATCTCTTTTCATAAGTTTTTCTAAGTTTTTCAACCTTTTGTTTGCCAACCCTATATAATCACTATCTATTTTAGAAGCAGCATATAGTGCTTTTATCATCATGGCATTCCATGCTGTTATGATCTTTTTGTCTCTAAATGGATATTTTCTTTTCTTACGCAGACTTAGTAGATACTCTTTGACTTCATTTAGTCTAGGTGGTACTATATCAGCACTAATATGAGCATTGGAATACTCTCCATCTATATTACCATCCTCTTCTATGCCTAGATATGTCAATGCCTCATGAGCCTCTTTCTGACTAAACATTCTCTCTACCAAAGTATCCACAACCTCCTCGTAACTATAGATAAAATACCCACCCTCTACACCATCACTATCTGCATCGCTAGCTGAGAGATAATGCCCATCTATCATAAAGTATTTTTCCATATGTGCGATAGTCTCTGTAACTACTTTTTTGTATAGTGGATTTTTGGTCAGTTTATACATAGTCACATACTGAGGGATTAGCTCTGCATTGGTATATAACATCTTCTCAAAGTGAGGAATATGCCATCTCTGGTCAGTGGTATAACGAAAGAACCCTCCTTCTACATGATCATATATACCACCCTCTGCCATACTTCTGAGTGTAGTCTCTGCCATATTAAGTGCTTTTTTTTT
>DAOUPF010000392.1 GCA_030626265.1 Sulfurovum sp. | reverse complement strand
GCTGCATTTTGTAGAGCTATCACCACACCATCAGATGATGTGGGTTCAGCTGCATCTATGCTCAGCCCTTCTGCACGATTGAGTACAGTCTCATATAGCTCTGCTAATCCTACATTCTCTATCACATCTTTATTACCATTGAGAGCTACATCTCCTACATAAGCAAAACCGATCTGCTCTATCATACTGACATAAGTAGCAGGAGCACCATCCGTGCTAAAGTCATTGATTCTCGCATCAAATGGATTGACAGCATCTGTTACTCTCTTGACCCAGCCTTTGACTAGCTGACTATTATATACAGGACTTGGATTATTACAAGGGTTATTCCCACCTGAACCTGCCCATCCTGACCATCTATCAGAGTCTTTGTGTCTATATCTGACATAGAAGCTATTATCCACTAGTACAGCTACTCCTGCTGATTTACCAAAGACCAACTCATAGCGTCCTTGTCCTTCGTCCTCGCCATCTGCTAGCTCTCTATCATCCGTAAATGGTTTCCATCCTCTTGTAGCATTATCATCAATATTTGGTAAGATGTTCTCACTAGGACAAGATGGATCCTGATAGATAGCTGGTGGCGTATCATTATCATCATAATTATTATCAGTCTCTCTGTACCTCCAATCAAATACTAAGTCTTTGATATTGGCACCAAAATCTCCTGTATGCCTGAGAGTGATTTTCTCATCAAATACATTGTCAGAGAGTATGGTCTTTATCTGCCCTCTATATGGTCTATCATTAACTTTTAGTATATGTAGCTGTACAGGAGCACCTTTGATAGCTGGATCATTATTTTCAGCTATCACTATATGTGAACTATTGAAATCTGAGCTTGGCTTAGCTAAGTTTGGATTGGTAAATAGAGCTAGTCCTGTACCTAGTTGACTACTAGGTATACGACCTTTGCCTTCTTTTATGCGTACTAGTTCTCCACCTCCGGATAGTTCTAGCAGAGTCACTGTGTCATCTATACTCATACCAGTAGGTAGCTTATATGTACCTACAAGCCCTATATCATCCAGAGCTAATCCGGTAGGCAACTTACCGTTTGGAAGTTTATTTACCATTTCATCACTCAGTTTAGCATCATCGACTGAATGTGAGATTCTATCGACAACCAATAGGCGGTTTGTCTTATCCCTGAGAAATCTACTCATACCTACCGCATAAGCAATTTGAGGAGGAGAACTCTCCTCATACTCTATCTGTGATAAATAATCATCACTAAGTGTTGGGTTTAATGATAGAGAATATAGTTGGGAAAAAGCATTTTTTAGAGCAGGGTTACTCTCTGTGAGATTTGTCAAAGTCCTCCAGTCATCAACTGTCAAGATATTTGGCTGTAGTATATAGTTGTACCCTCCAGGAGACTTGGTCAGCTCTGTATCTCCTGCAAATCTATCATTCAATATACCTCTTAGAACCAGTTTCCCACCTAATTGGTCAAAGTATATACGCTGTTTCAATCCAGCATGAAGCTCCTCAAAGAACCACTTACCACCTCTATTGACTGTGAGCTTGGATGCTGGAGACATACTCTCAGGGAAATCTGTAGAACTCATATCTACTTTGATCTCTCTGACTGCTGGTCTTACTCTAACTGTATAGCTGTCATCGTTTATCCACAATTTAGAATTTGACTCATGGTTCATTCCATCATAGACCACCTCAGCAGAGGCCCATGCTACAGCTGATGGAAGTCCTAGAGCTTTATCACTATCCTTTGCTTCCTCTCCTCCTTGGAATGTCAGTGTCTCCCCCAATCTTACCTCTGGGATATCATCTCTCCAGTATGTGCTATAGACTACCTTGAATGCATCTTC
>DAOUPF010000132.1 GCA_030626265.1 Sulfurovum sp. | reverse complement strand
TTTTTGACCACGAAGCTCAGTTGGCTTTATCTGGAAGTCTCCAGGCAACACCGCTCCTATAGTAGCCACAGCTACGAACTGTGCATCTACCACATTGGCTGCACCACAAACGATCTGTCTGACACCCTCACCTATATCTATCTGACATACACTGAGCTTGTCTGCATCTGGATGCTTTTCACATGAGATTATCTTGCCGACAACTACATTTTCTGGAATTGATATATCTTCTATACTATCAACTTCTAGTCCAATTGCATTGAATGTCTCATAGAGTTTTTCATTGGAGACATCACTAATATCTATAAACTCTTCTAACCAACTTCTAGTTACTATCATCTAAACTGCTCCAACAAACGAATATCACCCTCAAATAGAGATCTCAAATCTGGTATCTCATGCATCAACATAGCAAATCTCTCCACACCTAGACCAAAGGCATAACCACTCACATTTTCATATCCAACTGCCTTAAATACATTGGGATCTACTACACCAGATCCTAGTACCTCTAGCCAGCCTGTATGTGAGCATACTCTACAGCCCTCTGATTTACAAAATATACAGCTGATATCTACCTCAGCAGATGGCTCGGTAAACGGGAAAAAGCTCGGACGAAATCTAATCTCCACATCACCAAACATATGATGCAAGAAGTCTGTGAGTATAGACTTTAGGTTTGCAAAACTCACTTCACCTTTCTCTAGAACCACTAGTCCCTCTACTTGGTGAAACATAGGAGTATGAGTAAGATCATAATCTCTACGAAATACTGCACCAGGTGCTATCATACGAATAGGTGGTTTCTCTTTGAGCATAGTTCGTATCTGTGCTGGAGATGTATGAGTCCGAAGCAGTCCACCATCAGCAAAATAGAATGTATCTTGCATATCTCGTGCTGGGTGGTGCTTGGGAAGGTTTAGTGCTTCAAAGTTGTGAAAGTCATCTTCTACCAATGTCCCACTCTCTACAGAGAAATTTAGAGCTACAAAATAATCAATAATCTTGTCCATAGTCTGTGCAACAGGATGCAGTGCACCCTTCTCTCCAGAGCCTGTATATAGTGATACATCTATAGCCTCTGCTTTGAGTTGTCGCTCCATCTCTGCATTTTTGAGTATTGTCAAACGCTCATCAAAAATAGACTGTAGTTGTGACTTCTGGCTATTGAGTCCCTCTGCAAATGCTTTCTTCTCAGGACCTGGTATATCTTTCATCTTTGCAAACTGGGCGGAAAGTACACCCTTTTTACCAAAGAGCTCAACACGCACTTTTTCCAATGCCTCAAGCGTATCAGCCTGAACTATCTTCTCTTCTAAATTTTCCATTTTACCTCTGTCTTAGTTCAATCAATAATCGTGATTTTATCCTAATATTATTAATACTGCGATTTGTTGTGTTATAATTGACTATAGATAAATAGATATGGGTTAAATTTACCATACAAATAAATCATAACAATAAGGATAAAAAATGTGTATATTTTGCAAAATAGTAAATGGAGAGATACCAAACAATACAGTCCATGAAAATGATAATTTCCTAGCCTTTCATGACCTGCACCCAAAAGCTCCCATCCATATCCTAATCATCCCAAAGATCCATGTAGATTGTTTCCAAGATGTTAGTCCAGAGACTATGTCAGGACTAACTACATTTGCCCAAGAGGTAGCCACCAAAGTAGGAGTAGACCAGACAGGATACCGTCTCATCACAAACAACGGAGATGACGGAGGACAAGAAGTCTACCACCTACACTTCCACCTACTAGGAGGAGGAAAACTCAAATGGGGTCATCTGCATGAGGATGCTCATATGAGTATATAGCCTTAAGTTAAGGCTAGCCAAACCCCAATACCCATCATCATAGTTCCAGCTATCTTGTTTATCAATCTCACATTGGAAGTATCTTGTAGTAATCTACGCAAGGTATTTCCCCCAGTAGCATAAATCAACAGGCAGATAAACTCCAATACCAAAATCATAAATATCAGTATAGGTAGCTGTGATGTCATACTGATATCTTTATCTATAAAAGGTGGCAATAAGGCTATGAAAAATGCCCAGCCTTTTGGGTTGGCTATGGCAGTGATGAAGCCTTGAAAGGCTAAGCTTTTGTTTGATACATTAAAAGCCTGTGCTGTAGAGCTTAGTGACATCTTACCTTTGGAGAGCCACATCTGGATACCTAGATATATGAGATATGCTCCTCCTGCATATTTAAGTACTGTAAATACAAGAGGATACTGGAGCATCAAAGTAGCCACTCCAATGACTGAGAGTGTAGCCACAATTCCCACACCTAGTAGCTCTCCATACATCATATACAGAGTTCGCTTTAGCCCGATACTCATCCCCATACTAAGAGATAGCGTCATACACATCCCAGGGGTTATAGAAACCACAAAGAATGTAGGGATAAATATAGCCAACAATGATAGGTTGATAAAGTCCATATTAGAAGCTAAGCTCTCCTCTGTATGCGGCTACAAAAAGTCTCTCCAAATCTTTGGCATCTACTTCCATAGCATTACTAGGAGTGGATGGGTCATTAAATGCCAACTCTCCTATCTCTTCGGCTCTATCATCTGGTATATCTGCACTCTTAAGTGTATGTGGGATACCAAGCGTCTCTCTCAAATCTAGAACAAATGCTATAAAACTATCTGTTGATGGGTTTTCTATATCTAAAGATTCACATAGTCTTCTCATCTTCTCTGTAATTGCTGGGCTATTTTGCTTCAGAGCATATGGCAATATAATAGAATTGGCCAGTCCATGAGGCATATCATACAAACCACCTAGCTGATGAGCAAGGGAGTGCACAGAGCCTAGACCCTTTTGAAATGCCGTAGCTCCCATCATAGCAGCTACTATCATCTGGGCTCTTGCATTCTCATCTTTTGGGTTCTCATATGCTGTGATGAGATTGTCCTTTATCATACGAATCGTCTCCATAGCTATACCATCAGCCATAGGATGATATCCAGGAGCTACATATGCCTCTATAGCATGGACTAGCGCATCTATACCTGTCCAAGCTGTGATATGTTTTGGTAAATTATATGTTAGGTTGGGGTCTAGTATGACGATGGATGGTAGTATCTGTGGATGGAAGATTATCTTCTTGGCATGAGTTTGGCTGTTGGTGATGACTGTAGCTCGACCTACTTCTGAGCCCGTACCTGACGTAGTAGGGATAGCTATAGTCTTTGCCATACCATCTGTGTTGGCTCGTGTCCAGTTGTCTCCTACATCCTCAAAATCCCAGACACTTAGAGTCTGATTTGCCATGAAAGCTATAGTCTTTCCAGCATCCAGAGCTGAGCCACCACCAAAGGCTATCACACCATCACAGGCATTGTCTCTATAGACTTTTACGCCATCATCTACATTCTCACCCGTTGGGTTTGGCTGAACTTTGCTATATATTATATAGGAAGTATTGCTATCTCTTAGTGGTTGTAGCAAGTCATTCATGATGTCTAATTTGACCAAAGCCTCATCTGTTACGATGAGTGGGGTTTTCATACCTAGCTGTTTGCAGGCATTGGCTATATCTGATACTCTCTCATGTCCAAACCATACTGTAGTTGGGTAGTTCCAGTTGGTTGATTGTATTTTTGACATATCTACTCCTCTAGTCTAAAGTGAATGGATTTTAATCTCGTGACACTATCATAAACAAATGTAGATAGAGACACTCCTCGTCCAGTATGCTTGACCCCAGTCCATGCAAGGGCAGGATCTAGATAATCACAACGGTTCATAAACACCGTTCCAGTTTCTATCTCTTTGGACAGCTCTCTGGCTATATCCCTATCCTTTGTCCATAGAGATGCAGTCAGCCCATAGTCACTATCATTCATGAGCCCTATCGCCTCTGCATCGTCTGAGACTTTCATGATACCTACTACTGGTCCAAAACTCTCCTCATTCATAATAGACATGGAGTGATCTACATCTATGAGTACATGAGGGGCTAAGTATGGAGTACCCTCTTTTGATGCTGGAAATAAGCTCTCATCTACTAGAGATTTTGCTCCTGCATCTACTGCTTCTTTTATCTGCTTACGCACAAAATCACTAGCTTCTGTTTTGACCATAGGGCCTATGTTAGTATCGCTATCTAGAGGTGAGCCTAGCTTGTATTTTTTGGTCTCCTCTACAAAGCGGGAGACGAACTCATCATACTGACTCTCATGCACATATATCCGCTCTATCCCACAACATGACTGCCCAGAGTTAAAGTATGCTCCATCTACGAGATTGGGTACTGTAGTCTCTAGATTGGCATCTGCTCTCACATATGCAGGATCTTTGCCGCCTAACTCTAGTCCACATGGGATAAACTTATTGCCGATAGCCTCTTGTACTGCAAATCCACCTTTGACTGAGCCTGTGAAGAACACTCCATCTACTCTCTCATCAGCCAATAGTACAGCTGTATCTGCATGCCCGATATGCAGTATAGAAAATAGATTTTCAGGTAGCCCAACAGCCTCAAATGCCATGGCATATCTCTCTGCTACTAATGGTGTCTGCAAAGAGTGTTTGAGTATCACTACATTACCAGCTAAAAGTGCAGGAATGAGGACATTGACAGAGGTCAGAAATGGATAGTTCCAAGGGCTTAGTATACACACTATCCCCAACGGTTCCTTCTCCACACATCTCTCAAACCCATCTATCTCATCAGGACAATACGCCTCCAAGCTCTCATCTGCAATGCTCAGCATATAATCAGCTCTCTCTTTGAAGCCATTTACCTCAAACCCACACTGTGACAGTGGTCTACCCATCTGATGGGATATCTCTTCTGATATCTCATCTTTGTGAGATACTAGCTCATCTATAAATGCTCTTATGTACTCTTTTCGAGTCTCCAGAGCTGTCTTTGCCCATAGCTTTTGAGCCTCTTTTGCCTTTGCCAAAGCCTCCATAGCATCATCTAGAGTATGTAAGTCTCTCTCTACATACACAGAGTTATCTACAGGGCTAATCGTTTCAAATGTTGACATTTATTCTTTCCTTATTACTTTGTTCTCCAACAT
>DAOUPF010000417.1 GCA_030626265.1 Sulfurovum sp. | reverse complement strand
ATAATCCTTTTGTATCTACAGGAATCCAAGGATAAGTCAACAAATCAACACTGTTAAACTCTGGGAACTTGGCTCTAAGAGTTTTCATATTTTTAATCTCTCCTGCTCTTAGCTGCTCTGCTGTGAAAAGCATAGGTGGGATTAGTATATCATGAGGTATATCTATATTGGCGATTTTTAATGCAATAGCTCTAACAGACACTGCACCAATGGCTGCTGGGTTTGTAGCTGCTGTTGCTGCCCATGGACTATCTGGCTTGATCATCTCTCTGATATCTTGAGTTGAGATATCTGCTGTATAGACTTTGACTTTATCATTTTTTCTAGCTTCTCTTAGTGCTAATACAACGCCTTTTCCTAGCTCATCATATGGTGCAAAAAATGCATTGATCTCTGGATGAGACAATAACACAGCTTTGACCTGATCAGCATTTTTGGCTGCTATTGGGGACTCTAGAGTTCCTGTTTTTACCACCTCTTTTATACCTGGATTATCTTTTTTGATAGCTCTCCAGCTGATATCTCTCTTGTCTAGTGGCAAGATTCCAGCGATATTCACATATCCAACATTTGCTTTTCCATCAAAGTCTTTTACCATAGCTTTGAGTACCATCATACCCAAGAGCTCATCATTTTGTGCTATCTGAGATATAGCAGGATTTTTCAAATCAACATCAAAAGCTACCACAGGTATGCCTGCTTTGACAGCGTCAGCTGCTGGCTTAATCATAGTCTCACTCAAACCATGATCTATGATGATTCCATCTACTTTCATATTGATAGCCTGATAGACGAAGTTTGCCTCTGCTTGATTGTCCATGCTCTTACCAAACACTGTGAGCTTTATACCCATGAGATCAGCCTGTATCTGAGCACCTGCTCTATATGTCTGCATAAACTCACCCTCAGTCATCTGTCTGATAAGTGCTATATGAACCTTCTTGGACCCATCAAATGGAGCAGGAGCCCCCTTGAGACCAGCGGCAGATACCGCACTCGTACTAACAAATAAACCTAGTATGATAGAACATACTGCTAACAATTTCAACTTCATTTTTTCTCCTTTTAATTTAGCTGAGTTTTCTCTCATTGGTTTTACAAATCCGACTTGGATAGACCAAAAGTAAATATAAGTGCCGCTACAAGAACTAGACCTTTTATAAAGTCTTGAGTATAGTAAGGTAGAGACAACATAGTCAAGCCATTGAGAAGCATACCTATAAATATCACACCTACCACACTACCTAGTGCATTTGGCTTTTTGACACCAAGTACTGCATAACCTATCAGTGCGGCTGCGACTGCATCTAGTAGTAACCCGCCACCACTAGTCACATCACCTCTACCTATTCTAGCTGCCAACAATATACCTGCAATAGAAGCCACTGTACCAGATATCACATACGCTGCTATCTTATATCTCTCGACATTGACTCCTGCTAATTTAACTGCCTTTTCATTGCCGCCTATAGCGTACAATATCCTGCCCCATTTTGTATACTGCAATATAAAATAAGCCATAATAGCTAACACTGCAAATACTATCACTGGCACAGGAATAGTATCAAATATCCTACCTTGTCCTAAAAATAGAAATGATTCTGCAAACTCACCCTCAGCCTCTGTTCCATCTGCTAACATCATGCCAGT
>DAOUPF010000012.1 GCA_030626265.1 Sulfurovum sp. | reverse complement strand
TTTATGTTGATTCCTCCGTATCTCTGCTTGGATGATAGGGTCATGTTCATCTCTATGTGAGCACGGATGGAGGATAGGGTGTGTTCTAGTTGTGAGGTGGCAGTTGGTGAACTTTTGATGATGATAGCTTCATCGGGGCTATATCCCCATGATCCAGAGATGTCTAGTTCCATATCAAAAGCAGACTTAATGACCTCTGCTATAGGTTCTAGGGAGTATATTTTTTTAAAGTCAGCCATATAGTCAGTCCATCTATTCTGCAAACTCTAGTTCACTATATGCCTCAAATACATTTCTTCTGTTTAGCTCTTTATACATGGCTTTGTTTTTGAACTCTGGGAGGGTTACTACTTTGCTGATATCTTCTGCTCCTATGTCATTGTCTATGGCTTTTATGACTCTCTCTTTCATGAGAGTAAAGTACTGTTCAGACTCTTTGAGAGCATCTTTACCCACTATCATGCCATGTCCTGGTACTAACACTTCCCAGCCTGTTGCATTGAGCTGAGAATGAGCTTTTATCTGTCCCATGACTGAGCCGTCTCTGTTGGAGGTGATGCGACCATTCATTACCAAATCTCCTGAGAATAGTACTTTATCATCTTCTAAGAATATAAACATATCATCAGGTGTATGAGCTTTAAGTCCTGTTGGTGTGATGGTTATCTTTTTGCCACCTATAGCTAGTGTGGTTTTTTTGTCTATATTAGTGTCAAGCTTGACTATGATAGTACCCTTGTGAACTTCTGGAGATGTCATTCTATGTATTCTAGTTTTGTCTCCACTCTTGTAAGTTTTGTCTTGGAGAGGTGTACCTATGAGTTTGGCATTAAACTTCTCTTTGTAGTAGCTATTGCCTAGCCAGTGGTCATCATGTCCATGTGTGTTGATGACGGTACTGACAGGTAGGTTGGCTATCTTTTGCATAGCATTATATGACTGAGAAGCAAACTGATATGTTGCTCCACTATCTACTACCACAAAGCTATCTTTAGTCTGTATGTAACAGCTATTTGACATATGTCCACCATTGCTGTCTGATGGAGCCTCTAGCTTGCCAAAGAAACACCATACGCTTGGACTTACCTGTTTTGGCTCTAGCTTATAATCAAAAGCCAAGAGTGAGCTACTCATTAGTGTCATGCCCACTATCAGGGCTTTTATATCAATATGGTGTTGCATCTATAGATCCTGCTACTTGTTTTTCTATCACTTCTGCGATACCTGCTTGAACATATGTGATGTCATCTATGAAGTCCTTTTCTACCCATTTCATTGTCTGCATTGTATTTCTGCACCCTATGAAATCTACCTCATACTCCATGAGAGAACGGATGCGACTAAGTGTATGTTTGTCATAATCTTTTTTTAGAACTCTCATACCTGGACCATAGGCTATGACTGTTACTTTTAGAGTGTCACTTGGATAGTCTTTGAGCAGGTTGTATATCGTACCTATGAGGTGATTTGCCTCTTTGACATCGGACATATTGAGTTTCATGATGATGCGTCTTGGGTCATCAAATGTAGGCTTTGGGTCACTGTATTTCATACCAGCAAATAGTGATACAGTTGCAATTATGAGTATCATAAATATCTTTTTCATCTTCTTTCTCCTATAGTTGGACTATGCTATTATCGGTGACTCTGCCACCTTTTATGACTTTGCAGTATAGCCCTCTGTGATTTAGTACGAGAGATGGTAGTCTCTTGTCAAAAACTGATAGATGGTTGCACAACGAGCAGGCTTCTGTGATTTGGATATGTGCATCGCCTATTTTGAAGATAGTACCATCTATATAGTCATGTGGGTCAAAGTCTAGCAGTATATTCTCGCCTAGACTGCCATGTACTAGCTCTATACCATGCTTTTTGGCTATATCATAAGCTCTCATCCCTACGATCATAACACTTCGGTCTACATTACTTCCTGCAAATCGGTCATTTTCTATACCAAAATCTTTTAGCATGTGCAAGCTATCTACAGCTGGTCTGGGCAATCCTCTGGAGTGTATATTAGCAGAAAATATACCTTTTATATGACCTGCTATAACCATATTATTTTCCTGCCTTTTTACGATTTTCATTTAGTATTATCTTGAAGTCACTGATCCCCCAACTTCCTGGATAGTTACTTAGAAGTTTTCCCTCTTTTGATACAAAGAAAAATGTAGGAGTGATACCCTTGAATGATTTTTGCAAGTCAAAAGGTAGCTTCATCTTGTCTATATCAATCTCCATAAATATAAAGTCACTATTCATTGCACTCTGAATCTCATCTGTATCAATGACTTCTTTTTTCATCTTTTTACAGAAATGGCAGCTCTTGCTTGATGCTTCTATGATGATGGTTTTATTCTCTTTCTTTGCATCGGCTAATAGCTGATCTGTACTATAACTATCTGATAAAATCTTTTTAGCTACTGGGTGCTCTTTTTGACGCATTTTTTTGTACTGCATGAAGTATATAGATATATGGGTTATCTCCTCTTCACTCACTTGACCTTTCATACTCTCTTTTTTATCATAGTGTTTGCGTATATTTGCGTCACAGATGCTGTTATCTAGGTTTGGATCATCAAGGTAGTCTTTTAGAAACTCCTCTATCTCCATTTGCTGCATCTCAGGATCCTCTTTGTCTCCTATATGCAGAGGGCTGTCCATGATGGAGTAGGCGAGCATATTGACAGTAGGGGATTTGAGATTTAGGAGTTTATTATTCTCTTCAAAGAAGTTTTTTTTGAGCTTGTCTCCTGATATATACTTGCCATGACAAGATGAGCATTTTTTATCAAATATGACTTTGCCTTCTTGAAATCCAGCATTTATGGATATAGATATTATGAACATCAAGATAAACATTAATATACTATTTTTCATTTTTACTCCTTTGGTTAAGATTTATAGATAGAAAATATGTTTTTCTATCTATAAATGTTAAGCCTCAAGCACAGAAAATGTGCTTGATTGTATATCTTAGCAGTTAGTGATACCTGGGTTGTTTTTGACTCCGATTATATCTGGAGCATCAACTTTGTATCCCTTGCCTATATGTTTGATATTTTTCAAGTAAGTCTCTACGGTTTCCCATACAGGCTCGCCTGGAGCTACTGAACCGACTGTTGACCAGCCCGCTACTTTATATTTCTTGCTAGCTTCTAGCTTCTTGCCGTTTGCTAGCTCTATGTTAGTGATTCTGTTGCCCATTTTGGCTTTTGGATCGATTCTGTATGATATACCACCAGTACGAACCATATCTCCACCCTGCTGATAGAATGGATCTTCATTGAACAGGTTGTCTGCAACATCCTCTAGTATAGCTTTTACAGTCTTACCATCCATCTCTCTGTTGTATGTCTCAGGATATGTCATAGCAGTCTGTGTAGCTAAATCATCAAATGTAATAGCTTGACCTGGCATGATAGTAGTACCCCATCTAAATCCAGGAGATAGAGATATATCTGCACCCTTGACATCTCTGAGGGCATCACAGATGATCTGATCCCAGCTACCGTTGAAGTTTCCTCTTCTAAATAGAGTCATATCTGTAGTAGCTATCTCTCTGTTGAGATCTTTAAGGAAAGGTTTTCTGACCCCTTCTACATACTTCTTCATCTCTTTATCTTCTGGGATTAAGTCTGAGAAGATCGGAAGTAGTGTAAATCTAAAGTCTTTGACTTTTCCTTTCTCTACATCGAGATCTAGTACATTCAAGAATTTACCATTAGATCCTGCATTACATACATATGTCATGCCTTTTGCATTCTTGACTGGATATGCTTCAGGTACACCATCATGTGTATGTCCACCCATGATAAAGTCTATACCAGTAACTACCTCTGCCATCTTCTTATCCACATCATAACCGTTGTGAGATAGGACTATGACTGCATCTGGCTTCTCTTTTTCTCGTACTTCATCTACCATCTCTTGCATAGAGTCTTCTTTGATACCAAAGGTCCAATCAGGGATATTTCTCTGTGGATTTGCGATAGTCGTATAAGGGAATGCTTGACCTATGATTGCGATTCTGGCATCACCCATTTTCTTGATAGTATATGGTTTGAATGCAAGACCGCTATCTTCGTCATATGCTGGACTTCCATCAAATAGTGCATCCTCTTTGACATGGACATTTTGTGCTAAGAATTCAGCATCTAGCTCTTTGACATTGGCCAAAACTTCAGCTGCTTTGTATGTGAACTCCCAGTGACCAACTGCCACATCTACGCCTAGTAGGTTCATGGCTCCAACCATATCCATACCTCTAGTTTGTAGTGAAGTCCAGCTACCTTGCCAAGTATCACCACCATCTAGTAGAAGAGATTTGTCTTTACCAAAGCTGCCACGGAGGAAGTCTACTACAGTTTTGATCTGTGCAAATCCTCCGACTCTACCCATAGTCTCAGCATGTTTCTCATAGTTGACACATGAGTATGCATACTCCAGTCTCCCATTTCCTTTGATACCAAAGTAATCCATTAGTTTATCACCCACTATATGTGGTGGCTTACCGTAGTTACCAAAGAAGCCTAGGTTTACACTAGGCTCTCTGAAATATACTGGTAGCAACTGAGCATGACTATCTGTCATATGCATCAGTCTGACATTACCAAAGCTTTTAAGCTTGTAGTAGTCACTGAGATTACTTGTATCAGTCATTCGTGTGTGAGAGTTCGCAAACACTGGAGCAGCACCAAGTACAGCCATCATATATACAAATTCTCTTCTACTCATTTTACTCATAAGTTACCTTTTTTATAATTTAACCCTATCTAGGAAGTGAACTCTTTTGCCTCTGCAAAATATATACTTCCTAGTTTTTATATATACTATTTAAATCCATCACCAGGGACAGCAAGTCTCCAAGTAGACTCTGCTTCATGCTTTTGTTGTAAAGCTCTCACTGCAAAACTACAAGCTCTCCATGCAGCATAATCAGTACTAAACTTTTTAGTCTTCTTTTTGCCTTTACTCTTATAGTTGAGTACAGTCTCTTTTTTCTTTGCTTTTACAGCAGCTAATGTATCTGAAATATAGATACTGTTTGTGATACCCAATCTTTTGAATTCAACACCGTGCTCTTTGGCTGCTTTGTTGTACTTTACAGCAGTAGCTAATACAGCATCTAATCCATTGGCTCCAACATCACATACTTTTTTGACATCTAGTGCAGCAGCTTCATCTACAGCATTAGCTGATAAACTACTTGCAGTCAAAATACCTAAACTAACCGTTAGTAAAATTTTGTGTAATCTTTTCATAATAATCACCCCTTACTTTCTGATATCTGGGCCATCAATGGCCATTCCATTTGACATATATGCCATGAAATAAAGTAGATCTTTCATCCAGCCACTTGCAGCTTTATGAGGGTTTTCACCTTGATCTTTATTACATCCTGCCATTCTACGCTCGAGAGTTCCTAGGCTATTCCACTTGAGTCTAAAGACTGGAAAATGTGTAGTCTGTCCCAATAGTGGAGACATATACTCTGCTCTTACTCTCTGCCCGGTACCTTGTACATGACAATTAGCACAGGATAGCTTGAGATAACCTCTCTGTGAGTAGTACTCTTTTTTACCTCGCTCATACGCATCTGCTGCAGCTTGACTCTGGATTTTGAGATTTACTTTTTTGCCAGCTTCCATAGTAGCAAAAGAGAAGTATGCTTGAAGCTTGGCACTTTTGCCTTTTTTCATATTCCAAGATTTCTCTCCATTTGATACTAGACACTCATCTATAGCAGAAGTAATAGTAACTACAGAATTTTTCTTGTCATCAAAGTATGGATACTCACCAGCTATATCTGTCTTTGGGAAACAGTCTTTAAAAGATTTGCCATTTGCAAACTTTTTGCTGTATAGCTCTTCTCCTTCATCTATAGCATCTTCATATGGTGGCATCTCTTTGATGTCATCATACTGTGACTTTCCTCTAGAGTTGAAAGCATAAGATCCCAGTGCAAAAGCATCATGTTTGATATTTTTTGGAAAATTATTTTTCAACTCATCATCTGTTGAGTATGGGAAATACATTCTATTCTTGTCAGCATCTTTGAATTTAGCTTCTGAATATGCTACTAGAGCTGTTCTGTCTTTCTCTGCCTGAGTATCAAATCCACCTGCATTCAAGGTGCATGTGGCCAAAGCAACTAAAGCAGATATTTTTGCAATTTTTAATAACATGGTTTCTCCTTTGTTATTTAATGTCTTATTTTCTCACCAGTTTTGGTGACTACTTTATCTTCTTTGAATCAGTTTTTGTTTTACCGCTTAGATCTGTCCAAGTGATTGATACCTCTTTACCTTTATTCTCGCCTTTGAATGCAAACTTTAGGTACGGGTTCTTTGACAAAAACTGGCTTGTAGTTACTTCATATACTAACTCATCTCCAACTTTTGCTACCACATGAGTGATAAAGTTTACTGGTACTTTCTTCTTCTCTGCCTCTTGATAGCTCAACATTGCATGTTTTGCCATTACCTTTACTGTAGTTACGCCTTTTTTAAATTTTGCTTTGATTCTCATTTTATCTCCTTGAAATTATTTGTATTGTTTATATATCTATGACTACTTATCTTTTGTGATAAAATCAACCGCCACATCCACCGATAGTAACTTTAACTACTTTACTAGCCTTGTATAGCTTGCCATCAATCTCAGCCACTGCTACAACTGTTCCAGTTTTTTGCATCTTGATTCTGATAGAGTAATCAGGTACACCATTTGCTGGGATATCAAATACAGCTACAACAGACTCTGGGTTTGCACTTTGAAATATTGCAATTTTGCTAGCTTTAGCAGTAGAAGCAGTGATAGGAATAACTGCACCATTCTCAGCGATATCTGGAGCTTTTAGCTTGACTTTTCCCTCTTCTACTTTGTCAGTACCAAATATAGCTTTTATACCGGCATTAACTCCATCCATATTCTCCTCTTTGGTATTCATGACTTTCCAAGCCTCTGGTTTTGTTTCTCTAAAGTTTGCTGCTACTAGACTTGCTGGTATGATTGTAGCTGCAAATAAACCAGCTCCTAATCCTAAAAATTTTCTTCTTTCCATAATATTTCCTTTATTTAATTGTTTTTAGATAAGCAACAAGTGCTTTGATTTGTTTGTCGTCTAACCAACCATTTTTACCAAATGCAGGCATAGCTGAGATTGGATTTGTGGTATATGGGTCATATATTTTGGCATATAGAGCATCTTCTGGCCAAGCTTCTAGATACTGGAGCTTTGGTCCAAAGCTTCCTGGATTATTAATATCCTTACCATTTGCACCATGACATGCAAGACAGTTTCCAAGCTTTTTTTCATTAAAAATCTTCTCACCCTCTTTAACTAAATCGGCATTACCTGCAACACTTGAGGTTGCAAACAACCCACTAATGGCGGTAGCTATTAGTAATCGTTTTGCTAATTTCATTTTATTCTCCTTTTTGTTTACTTGCTATTTTTATTTGGCTTGGATCATATAGTCAATGACTATTTTTGTTTTCTCATCAGAGAGATCCATGTTGCCACCTTTTGGAGGCATCGCATTGATTCCATCTATACCATTTTTGTATATCTCTTCTATTCCTTTCTCCTTGAGTAGAGTATCCCAAGCCTCTTTGTCACCTACTACTGGTGCACCTATAGCTGCATTTGCATGACAAGCACTACATGTAGCTTCGTAGATTTTCTGAGCTTCAGATATCTCTTCTCCTTCTTTTTCTTTTGGAAGACCTTTGGCAGTAGATGGTGTTGGGTGGAAGTCATTTAGCTCATAGGCTATCTTGACTATTGGTGTATCACCACAATCCTTCATACATCTTGTACCTTGACCAAAGTTATCAGCATTGTTTAGATATTTGCTCATCTCTTTAGAACCTACATCTCCATTTACTTCTGGATAGAAGCCATCTTCATTTGGCATTTTGATTTTGAGAAACTTTGCTCTATCTAGTACATAGTCATCATCCAAATCTTCACCATCTATCTGAATCTCATTGATAGAGAGCATATATGCGACTAGAGCGTATGTCTCATCATTGGTCAAACTTTTTGGGTTTGGAAATGGCATTGCTGATTGGACATACCAATAGAGTGTACTGGCATATGGCCAGTAGCTACCTATAGTTCTACTTGGCGGTTCATCTCCAGCTTCTGGATTGACAAGTTGGTTTTTAAGTGTTCCTTCTCCACCTGAGAGTGTTGGATAACCTTTGCCACCCATACCAAAGTCACCATGACACATGGCACACTGAGCGGTATATAGCTCATCACCTTGTTCTACAGATCCTTTACCTTCTGGCAATCCTGTACCATCTGGCATTACATCTATATCCCATGCTTTTATCTCAGCAGTTGTTGGAGCTCTACCGTGGTTGAAGCCATTTGTTTTTTGAGGATTGACGGCATATCCCTGATAAGAGTTGTTTTTGATAGGATATATCAATGCACCATCAACATTTTTCTGGATTTTATCTCCAGCCATAGCTGAACTCACAGCTATAGATAGAGCCAACAGCGTTCCTATTACTGGTATCTTAACCTCTGACATGAACATTGTTTACCTCCCCATTTGCTTTGACTTCCCAAGTACAGATAGAGTTTCTATGATATACAGACTCTACTCCTACTTTTGCAACTTCTTGATTGATTGTTGGCTGTACATTGCCAGCATCATCTATAGCACGACTAGATAGTAGCAGTGGTTTGCCTTCCCATTTCATCATATAGCTAAATCTTGTCCAAGATTTTGGAAGTATTAGTCCTTTGAGGCTAATCTCTTGCCAATTTTTGCCACCATCTAATGATAAGTCAACTGCTTTGATAGTACCTTGACCACTCCATGCTAGTCCCTGTATCTCTACCATGTCACCTTTTTTGAGGTCAGTCCATGGCTTTTCAGGACAAGGAGAAGTGATGATAGAGTTTACTTCCATTGGCCAGAAAAATCTGATACCTTTACCACTAGGTTGTAGCATAGTGTATTTGGAAGTCTCCTCTTTTGCATGCCAAGGCTCTTCACCAAACTCTAATCTTTTGAGCCATTTGACATTGAGGTTACCTTCCCATCCTGGAACTAGTAATCTCACAGGATAACCCTGATCTGGTCTCAATGCTTCACCATTTTGACCCCAGACTAACATAGCATCATCTAGTACCTTCTCTATAGGTATAGTTCTACCCATTTCTGAGTTATCACTTCCCTCAGCAAGCATCCATTTGGCTTTAGGCTTGAGTCCAAGGTCAGCAAGGACTACTGATAGTTTTACACCTGTCCACTCAGCAGAACTCATCATACCTTTCATAAACTGTAGATTGTTAAACTGTGGGCCTCTCCAACCAGTAGAGCCATTTGCTGGACACTCTATGAAGTGGATTCGGCTTTCGCTTGGGTATCTTTTTAGTTGTGCAAGAGTTAGAACCAAAGGCTTTTCTACAAGACCGTGAATCATAAGTCTATATTTATCTGGATCTACTACTGCAGTTCCACCATGTGATCTATTGAAAAATAGTCCATTAGGTGTGATGATTCCCTCTTGTTCATGTAGTGGACTCATCGCTACAGAAGCGTACATGTCTCCAGAAGAGAGAAGCTCTGTAACTCTTCTTACATTGTTATGCTCATATGGTGACGGTATGCCATAAGGGTGCTTATTTGTAGGATAACCTAGTTTCACTCCCCACTCAGCCTCTTCAAGTATCGCTGCATCATCAGCTTTTAGCTTGATAGGTGCTAGCACACTAGCTGCTGCTACAGAGACAAACATGCCTCGCAGGAACCCTCTCCTGCTATCTGTAGAGAAGCTAGTTGTTTGGTCACCAACTCTATTTTTTATTGTAGTATTCAATTATATTACCTCCTGAATAAGTAGTAACGACAGTGATATAATTACATAATTGATGTGATACGATAATAAAATCTATTTATATTGCATAAGAATTTATAATATGTAACAATAAGTTACAAAAAAGTTACAATTTTGTTACACAAGTATGATTAAATATAATAAAGGTATCAAATAATATTTACTTATATTAAGGGAGAAGAGTTATATTGGTTTTTATAGATAAATCAGGTTCTAAATTTACTATTGGCTATTACTAAGAGAATGATAGACCTCTATAGCTATAAACTTATTCTAAAAGTCGCACCATCGCTATTATTGCTTACGCTTAATTGACCGCCACAATGATTTTCAATAATAGTTTTACTCATATAAAGCCCTAATCCCGTGCCATTTTTCTTGAGTTTGGTACTAAAATATGGGTCAAAAATTTTCTCTATAATAGCATCAGGTATACCACCACCATTGTCGCTAATCTCCAAGATATAATTTTCACCATCTTTAAAAGTTGAAATCTTGATATAAGCATCTTTTATCTTTTTTTCCATAAGTATATCTTCGGCATTTTTAATCAAGTTCAAAATTACATGTTTCAGCTCATTTGGATAAGACTCAAATTTTTCTTCAAACTTAAAATCTTTAATTAACTCTATATCTTTTGCTGTGAGGGACTGCTGGATAATCTTCAAAACGGCAGTAATCAATTGAGGATAATCAACTTTTTCTATTTTTTTATTGGGCTTAAAGAAATCTCGAAAATCATCAATTGTAGAGCTTAAGTGTTGCACAAAGCTTGAAATATTATCAGTCTCTTTTATTACTATTTCAGAATTTATATCGTTAAGTCTTGCATTTATATTGAGGTTTGCACAAGTGGTATTAATCGCATTTAGAGGTTGTCGCCACTGGTGAGCAATCATACTCAGCATTTCACCCATCTGAGCGAGTCGAGATTGGAAAATCATTTTTTTATCCTTTTCCCGATTTTTCTCAACCTCCTCATCAACTCTAAGTTTCAAATTTGCATTTAAATCATTTAATTCTTTGGTTTTATCTTCAATTTCTACTTCCATTTTATTGTGTAAATGATTTAACTCCGCTGTCATTAAATTAAAATTATTTGCTAAAAGATCTAACTCATCATGAGTATTTATATCAATTTTTTCATAAGATTCTCGATTTGTTAATTTTAAGGTAGCTTGATTTAGTTTACATAAAACTTTTGAATATCTAATTACAAAAAATAATATTAGAATATTAGAAATAATATAGATAATCCCCAACAGCCCTATATGTTCCTGCATGACTTCTTTCTCTTGCTTTTTAACCCAATCAAACTCATAACCAAATAAAATTGAACCTGAAGTTAGAGATTCAATACTTCTTAATTCTTTTGCAGAGACTTTATACGTCTTGCCATTATGTTTTATCTCTTGAAATTTTTTATTGTCTCTTAATAAATTTTGATATACCAAATAATTGATAGGTAAAGTTGCTAAGTTTTCT
>DAOUPF010000248.1 GCA_030626265.1 Sulfurovum sp. | reverse complement strand
ATTGATACTTGCATCTGGTGTGCCTATCTCCACATTTTCTACTCTAACTCCATGTTTAAAATTGTTATTCATCTATACTAGTTTAGCTCCATTTTCTAGTACTCTTGGCTCCTCTTTTAGCTCTCTTACTTTTACTTCACCTATGCTCTCTATCTCTTTATCAGTCCTAATTATAGCTACGGCATTGGCGGGGATAGAGTTTCGCCTCTCTCCTGCGTAGACATTTGAGACTTGAGTGATACCTTGGGTGTAGAGATAATCTCCCAGTAGTTTGATTGCTGAGGGTATACCTTTGTCTATATCTATACCAGAATGTCCTCCAGCAAGACCTTTTAGAGATACTTCATAGCATCTACCCTCTCCATCTACCAGAGTATCACTCAAGCTAGCCACCGCATCTGCACCACCTGCACAACCTATGCAAACCTCAGCTTCATCTTCAAAGTCTATATTGAGCATATAATCACTCTGCAAATCAAACTTCAGAGCACTTGCTCCTATCAGCCCAACCTCTTCATCTGAAGTTAGCAGAAATTCTAGCTCCCTACCCTCATCCATCAAGCTCATCATCATAGCAATTGCTATACCATTATCAGCTCCCAGAGATGAGTCTCTAGCTTTTAGCCAACCATCCTCTTCATAAGTCTCTATGATAGGAGCTTTACCCATACAGACCATATCATAGTGAGCTTGCAGACAGAGTTTTGACTTCCCTCTATATATAAGTATATTATCTGCTTTGTCTACCTGAGTCTCATACCCTCTTTCCTTCGCAAACTTCAGTAAAAAATCCCGCAAGCTTATAGCCTCATAGCTACAGTGAGGTATTTTAGTTAAAGTTATAAAATGTTCAATAATATTTGACATAAGTTATCCTAGTATAATTATTTACCAAAATTATACACTATAAATATTTTAATCCCCCTCACTTTCAGTCACACAAAAAGCTATTTGCAGTACAATTTTTTATCACAAATACAAGGATTTTCTATGGCGAAAAATATTTTTGACTGCGAACTACCCAATGATGAGGGTTATTTTGGCGAATATGGTGGGAGTTTTATTCCTCCTGAGTTACAGACTATTATGGCTCAAGTTACTACTGCTTACGAGGAGATCAGAGAAGATCCAGAGTTTCTCAAAGAGCTTTCTAGCCTATACCAGCACTATGTTGGACGACCTAGCCCTATATTTCATGCTAAAAATTTATCTGAAAAGTATGGAGCTGATATCTATCTCAAAAGAGAAGACCTCAACCATACAGGAGCTCATAAGATAAATCACTGTCTAGGTGAAGCATTGCTTGCTAAAAAAATGGGCAAAAAGAAGCTCATAGCTGAAACTGGAGCAGGTCAGCATGGAGTAGCATTGGCTACTGCTGCTGCATTGGTAGGGCTAGAGTGTGACATACATATGGGTGAAGTTGATATGGCAAAAGAGCATCCAAATGTAATCCGTATGAAAATCCTAGGAGCAAATGTCATCCCAGTATCTCATGGTAGAAAAACTCTCAAAGAGGCAGTTGATTCTGCATTTGGTGCATATATGGGTGACCCTGTAACACAGCTATTTGGTATAGGCTCTATCGTAGGTCCTCACCCATATCCAAGAATGGTAAGAGACTTCCAATCTATCGTTGGAGTAGAAGCTAGAGAGCAATTTTTGGATATGACAGGCTCACTCCCAGATAATCTTGTAGCTTGTGTGGGTGGAGGATCCAATGCCATAGGACTATTCACTGCATTTATGAATGATGAGTCTGTAGCAATGCATGGTGTAGAGCCATCAGGAAGAGATATAGATACGCTAGGTGAACACGCAGCTACTATGACTCATGGCAAACCAGGAGTCATGCATGGATTCAAATCATATATGCTCCAAGACGAGGATGGCGAACCAGCACCAGTATACTCAGTAGCTAGTGGACTAGACTATCCATCAGTAGGTCCTCAGCATAGCTACCTCAAAGATTTGGGTAGAGTCAACTATGCTCATATCTCTGACAAAGAGGCAATAGATGCATTTTTTGAAATCTCTAGACTAGAGGGGATTATCCCTGCCATTGAGTCTGCACATGCAGTAGCATATGCATTCAAGCTAGCCAAAGAGCCAAACATAGGTACTATACTAATCAACTTATCAGGTAGAGGGGATAAAGATATAGACTTTGTCGCTGAGACTTATGGAAGTGAATACGGACTGTAAAACTTGGTGGAGCTAAGCCTCCACCTCCTATAGCTCTTTCATCAGCTTTATGCCTTTATCCCTTCTGGGCAATCTACCTGCACTATCTCACCACCTTTGATATCAATGCGTTTTGCTGTCATCTTACCTTGCCATACACAGCCTGTATCTAAACTAATAGCTACATCACTATCCATATAACCTAAAGTCGACCAATGTCCAAAGATTACTTTAGCTCCTAGTTTTTTTCGCTTTGGGATTTCAAACCAAGGGAACAGACCTGAACCATAAGTTCTAGTATTTGGTGCACCTTTTTGAGAAAAATTTAGCTCCCCTTCTTTATCACAAAAACGCATTCTAGTAAAAGCATTTATGGCATATCTATTTTTTTTCTTTTTAGTGTTATCTGCATCTACAGCAATGCTCATCTTTTTTCTAAGCCATCTAGGAGCATCTTCTCCACTTAACTTGTCTTGAAGTTTTTTACTATACTTCAATGCAATATCGATATCAAACTCAGGAGGAATACCAGCATGAACCATCAAAAGTTCTAAATCTTTATCATAATGAACAAATGGTTGTACCCTTAACCACTCTATCAACTTATCAACATTTTCTGATTCTAAGATAGGATCTAGTGTTGGGTTGCTTTTTTTGATTCCCCAGTAGATTGCCAGTAGTGCTACATCATGATTTCCCAGTACTATCTGTACCCTATCTCGGATACTATAAAGGTACTCCAAAGTCTCCAATGAACCCTCTCCACGATTGACTAAATCTCCTGCAATCCAAAGTTTATCTCTACTCTCATCAAAATCAATCTTCACTAAAAGTCTTCTAAATGCAACATAACATCCTTGGATATCACCTATAGCCCAAACTTTACTATCTGTATGACTTGATACTCTCTTGTCAGTAGTAAAAAAATTCCATAAGCTCTGTATTGCTGCCACTTAAAATCTCCAAAACTATATTTCCTTAAT
>DAOUPF010000033.1 GCA_030626265.1 Sulfurovum sp. | reverse complement strand
TATTGACACAATCAAGTGAGCTTACAGCTTGAGCTATACGATCCGTGCCTGATTGGTGAGAGCTGTCTGTCATGATTATGTTGTCAGTAAAGGATTTACATATATTTTGTACCTCTATACTATCTGTGGCTATATATACTGCATCGATAGCATCTGCTTTCATACTCTGTTCATATACTCGTTGTATAACACTTTTACCATCTAAGTCTAGTAAGACTTTCCTAGGAAGTCTAGAGGAGTCTAGTCTAGCTGGGATGACAACTATATTTTTCATCATATACCCAAATCATACATCTGTATAATACCTACAAATTTATCTTGAGTATTTACAACTACTAGGGAGTTGATTTTATTTTCTGTCATTATGTTACTAGCTTCTGTTAGTTTGGAATTTTGACTTATGGTTCTAGGATTTTTGCTTAGTAGCTTATCGGCAGTAAGTTGGAAGAAACTGTTCTCATAGTCCTCCATAGCTCTTCGAATATCACCATCAGTGATAATACCCTTTAGGATATCTTCATCAATAATAACAACTAATCCTAATTTACCAATAGTAATCTGATTTATAATATCCTTGATAGATGTAGTTGATTGACAAATAGGAAGATTGTCAGTATGCATGACATCTTTTGCTGTGGTTAAAAGTCGTCTTCCTAGAGTACCTCCAGGATGGAGCCTAGCGAAGTGTTCATTTTGAAAGTTTTTAGCCTTCATTAGAGCTACTGCTATAGCATCTCCCATAACAAGAGTAGCTGTCGTAGAGCTAGTAGGAGCTAGATATAGTGGACATGCTTCCTTCTCAACCGCTACATTTAGATGGAAGTTACTGTTAATCGCTATTGTTGATGAGGTATCACCACTCATAGAGATTATTATATTGCCTTGCGTTTTGAGAAAAGGTATAAGCTTGAGTACTTCATCAGTCTCTCCAGAGTACGATATCAGGAGCAGTATATCCTCTGGCTCTATCATTCCCAGATCCCCGTGGTAGGCTTCACCAGGATGGAGAAAAAAACTAGGAGTCCCTGTACTAGCGAGAGTAGCAGCTATTTTTTTACCTATGATGCCAGATTTTCCCATGCCTGATACTATGAGTTTTCCTTTGGAGTTTTGTATTGCACAGATGGCATTGTCAAAATCTTGGGTTAATTGTTGGCAGAGTTGATTGATAGCATCAGACTCTATCTTAAAAACTTCTTTGGCTATATCTATAGTTGTCATTTTATATTCTTCTGTAAAGTAATTTTATATTATTGACAATATTATATCACAGAGAGGGATAAAACTTGATAGTAGAAAAAATTTAGGGTAAAATAACGATAAAGTTTTTGATTTGTATAGGTGGTGACCCCACGGAGACTCGAACTCCGGTAACATGGATGAAAACCATGGATCCTAACCGCTAGACGATGGGGCCACTTATAATCGGTGGACGCAATTATACATATCTAAACCTTAAACTAAGATAAAATAATAAAGAAAAGAGAAAAGAATGATTTTTTTTAAAAAAATACTATTTATAGCTTTGGCTATATTGATATATACAGGTTGTTCTATAACACAGCCTTTGGTGCAGAAGAGTACATTTATAGTGATGAAAACACCAGTATTTAGATATGCTGATCAAGGTTTTATCAACAAGGGCAAAGATGAAACCAAAATAGAGATTTATGCCAGTGGTACACCAGTAATGAAACTGGAGATTGGTAGTAGCCAAGTATGTAGTGGTAGTGGACTCTTCTCATGTCTTAGCAAAAGGGACTTTAACAAAAGATTTTTATCAGCAGACTATCCAGATGATACACTAGAGAAGATATTTAGAGGAGAGAAGATTTTTGCTGGGCTAAATACAGAATATAAGAACGGTGGGTTTGTTCAAAGTATAAAAAAAGATTCCCTCTATGAAATAAATTATTCTGTTTTCAACGGTTCTATAATTTTCCGTGATACAATCAACAATATTTTGATAAAGGTTAGGGATAGTTAATGGCTAAATTTGTAGGTGCTCATGTTAGTGCAAGTGGTGGAGTAGATAATGCCCCTCTGAATGCTATGGAGATAGGAGCAAAAGCATTTGCTCTTTTTGTAAAAAATCAGAGACAATGGACAGCAAAACCATTAGAGAGCAAAACAATAGATGCATTTAAAAAGAATCTAGAGAAGAGTGGAATATTACCAAAGTATGTACTTCCACATGATAGCTATCTCATAAATCTAGGGCATCCAGAAGCGGATAAACTAGCAAAATCTAGAGAAGCTTTTATAGATGAGATTGAGAGATGCCGTATCCTTGGATTAGATAGACTCAATTTTCACCCAGGGAGTCATCTGGTTAAAGTATCAAAAAAAGATCCAGAGTATGATAAAAAGATAGCAGAGGCAGAGTATGCATGTTTGGATATAGTGGCTGAATCTATGAATATCATTATAGAAGCTAGTAGAGACTCTGGGGTGAAGCTGGTCATAGAAAATACCGCTGGACAAGGTTCTAATCTAGGCTATAAGTTTGAGCATCTAGCGCATATCATAAATAAAACAGAAGATAAGAGTCGTATGGGAGTATGTCTGGACACCTGTCATACTTTTACTTCGGGCTATGATTTAAGAACAAGAGAAGCATATGATAAAACCATGAGTGAGTTTGATGCTCTTGTGGGTGCAAAATATCTAGCAGGTATGCATCTCAATGACTCCAAGCCAGAGCTAGGCTCACGAGTAGATAGACACCACTCTCTAGGCAAGGGTCAGATAGGATGGGATGCTTTTGGATTTATCATGAATGATCCACGAATGGATGATATACCAATGGTCCTAGAGACTATAGACTCATCCATATGGGCAGAGGAGATAGCAGCACTATACGCTATGATAGAGTAATCTTCTATCTGTTCTGAGTTTTTTTTAGAGCCTTTTTGGCTTTAAGACAAGTTCAGGGTGTAAGAACTAATAGTATAAACATAAAAAAGGAGAAAGAAAATGAGAGATTTGTTTAAAGGGGTACTAGTAATATCAGTACTGTTTGTAATGGGGTGTGGAAGTGGTTCTGGTACAAAAGGTGGGGAGCTTGTTGTCGCATATGATCAAGACATGATGAAAGAAGCTCTTATAAGTCAAGGTATCGCAGATGAGAATACAACAGTTTTTGGTTATGTTGCATACAAGATACCATATAAGACAACAGACGAGAATGATATAGAGGTTGAAGTATCTGGACTTATGGTTGTTCCTACAGGGCTTCCTGATGGGACAGGACTTTCACTAGTTAGTGATGATCATGGTACAATATTTGCCAACTATGAAGCTCCAACTGTCATAGCAGAGACTACAGGTGCTCCTGATGGGGCGCCTATTATTTTCACAGCTCTTGCAGGGTTTGTTACATTGCAGCCTGACTATATTGGATTTGGTGATTCTACTGACACTCATCCTTTTGTTCTAAAAAAATCATTAGCCAATGCCACAGTAGATTTTATCACAGCAGCTAGAAAGTTTGCAATAGATAATAATATCAACCTCAATGGGCAGCTTTTCTTGACAGGGTATAGTGAAGGTGGCTATGCAGCTCTAGCAACACTTCAGAAGATAGAAGCGGATGGAGAGATAGAAGTGGCTATGACAGCACCTATGGCAGGCCCTTATGCTATGAATGAGATGGCTATGGGTGTATTGATTCAGCCTGCACTATCTGTACCATCATTTATGGCAAATGTAGGGTACTCTTATGCTAATGCTTATGGAAAAGATTTAAATAACACTATCAATGAGCCATATGCTTCTAAGCTAGAGACACTATTTAATGGTGATTTTAATCGTACTCAAATTGATGCAGAGTTGACGATTCATACTACTGGTGAGCATGGATTATTTAATGAAGTTTTTGTAAATGATTTCTTTCTTAATAATAATAACTGGTTCAAACAAGCTATGATAGAGAATAATGTACACACATGGGGACCTCAGACACCAGTAAGGCTAGTTCATTGTGAGGGTGATAAGGTTATACCATATGATATTTCTCTGCTTGCGGAGGCAACTATGAATGCCTATAATGCTACTGATGTCAGTATAGTACCTGTAGAAGATACACTTGGAATACCTAACCATAAAGGTCATGCAGATTGTGGACCTTTGGCTTATCAGGTGGCAGCAGGTATGTTTACTCAGGCTAGATTTAATGAATATGGATACTAGGGTTTAATATGAGCTATCCATTCCACAACTTCTATGAGATGATACACTCTCATGCAAAAAATAGAGGAGGCAAAGTCGCCCTCTTTGATGGTGATGATAAGATAAAGTACAGAGATCTCCTACAAAGAGTAGATAAACTGGCAGCTTTTTTAGCAGACAAAGGTATAAAACGAGGAGATAAAGTTGCACTGTTTTTGCGTAACTCTCCTGAATTTATATACTCTATATTTGCCGTATCAAAATTAGGAGCCATCCTAGTACCTATCAATACTTTTCTCAAAGGTGAAGAGCTTACTTATATATTAGAGGATAGTGGGGCAAGTTTATTGATAGGCTCAGTGATACATGAGAAAGTCATATCTGACAGCAGGGCTCATGAGCTATGCTCTCTGACTCTATGGGAAGGTGAGCTGGATGCTACAGATGAGCATAATATATCTTTTGTAGAAGCCCTGTATACAACATTAGATACTAGTTTAGTGGCTTCAGCACTGGATGATACAGCTGTCATCATATACACATCAGGAACCACAGGCAAGCCAAAAGGCGCAATGTTAAGCTACAAAAATATCTTTTCCAATGCTGACTCTGGTCGAAAAACCATAGATGTAAAAGCTAAAGATAGGTCTATAGTATTTTTGCCAATGTTCCACTCTTTTACATTTGCTATAGCTGTTATGTTGCCACTTTATGTGGGAGGAAGTATAGTTATCATCAGATCTATAACTCCATTTTCCAATATCTTCAAACAAGTATTGATAAAGAGAGTAACACTGTTCTTTGGAATCCCAGATGTATATAATGCACTATCCAAAGCCAAACTACCATGGTACTTTATGTGGTTTAACAAAGTGAGAGCATTTATATCAGGTGCAGCAGCCCTACAACCAAAGACACTAGATGCAATGGCTGCCAAATTTAAAGGTGCTACGCTTTTAGAGGGATATGGACTCAGTGAAGCATCCCCTGCAGTTTGTATGAATACATTTAAAAAACAGAAAGCCAAATCAGTAGGAACAGCACTTCATGGATATGAGATAAAGATTGTAGATGAGGCTATGGTAGAGCTACCTCGTGGTACAGTCGGAGATATCATCACAACAGGTGATAATATCATGCAAGGGTATCTAAATAGACCAGAAGCTACAGAGGAGACCATTATAGGTGGCTGGCTGCTTACGGGAGATATGGGATATATGGATGAGGATGGATTTTTGTTTATCGTAGATAGAAGAAAAGATCTTATCATCTCCAAAGGGATCAATGTATACCCAAGAGAGATAGAGGAGGTCATAGATGGCTTTGAAGGTATCTCTGCCTCAGCAGTTATAGGTTTCATAGATGAGAGAACAGGAGAGATCCCAATAGTCTATATAGAGCTTGAAGAGGAAGTGACAGATATAGATGAGCCAGCACTAAAACGATATATGAAAGAGCACTTAGCAAACTACAAAATCCCAAAACAGATACATATCATAGATGAACTACCTAAAAATGCCACAGGAAAAGTTCTAAAAAGAGTTCTAAAAGATAGACTAAAAGAGGAGGAGTAGAGTATGAAAAAAGCTTTTTCTCTCCTTGTTAAATATGGCCCAATGATTTGGGCTATATGGAGAAGACTAAAGAAGTAATATTATGTTATACTAATAAGAAATTCAGGACTATAATTGAAATATCTTATTGACTTTATACAAAGTATAGATGTACGAGATGCATCTATATATAAACATCTCAAATGTAACAAAGCCGAGGCGGAGCTTGTACGCTATATATGTCGTGGTTATGTTAAAGGTATAGAGGAGATAGCGGTTCTTGATATGCTTCGTGAGCACTATACAGATAAATCTTATGCCTATCTCAAGAAGCTACCTTTGGTAAAAAAACTATTGGATTTGGGCTGGATTACTCAGATAAGTTTTGGGCAAGTTAAAGCACATGAAGCCTCACAACTAGAGCTACTCAATGCCTCAGTAACACCTAGTATCACACTCTTACGATTGTTAGAAGAGGGTTCTATGGAGATACAGCTACCAGAAGTAAAGCCATATATAGACTATCTAGAGTATCTGCAAGACCAGTTTGATATGGTAGAGCTACTATACAAGATATCTTCATTTAAGCAAGGGCTAGCAGATAGCTCTCTGAGTATAGGACGACTTAAAAATAAGTTGTCACTATTGACAACACGAATAGAGGAGAGAGTCAAGGTAACTGACAATCCTATAGTAGTGGAGGAGTTCTTCGAAGAGAAAGGGCTTGATGAAAAAGAGAAGAGGATATTTCTAGCCCTACTGAAAGAGGAGTATAGTGGAGGAGAGGGTCAGTTTCGTGATATGAATACTCTCATAGAGCTAATATCTTTTGATGAGTATGAGAAGATAAAAAACCGTGCCCTGCTAGAGGAAGGCTCTAGGCTAATAGCTGATGATATCATAGACTATGAATAGATACTCAATATGTTTGGAGGAGTTAGTCGCTCTTTCTATCTCCAAGAGGAGGTCATGCAGAGAATTATCCACCCAAAAAAGAAGAAAAAAGTAACCAAGCTAAAGCTAGATATGTTAGTAAAAGAGCAAGAGATTTTCGAATATCTCAAACCTACTACTACTCTAGATGATGTAGTACTACACCCAAAAACCAGAGAGACTCTACAGACTGTTGTCAGGCAGGTTGACAAAAATGTATACAAGAAGCTAAGAGAGTGGGGTATCAAGGACAAACGCAAAGGCATAGATGCACGGATTATCTTTTATGGAGCAGCAGGAACGGGCAAGACTATGACGGCTATGAGCCTAGCTAAGACTCTAAAAAAACCTATACTCTCTTTTGACTGCTCCAAGATACTCTCCATGTATATAGGAGAGAGTGAGAAAAATGTTAGACGGATATTTGATGATTTCAAAGAGCTTAGTCGTCAAGCAAAAGTAGAGCCTATCTTACTCCTCAACGAAGCTGACCAGTTCTTAAGTAGCAGAAGTGAGGGAGCAGGAAGCTCTGCTGACAAGATGCATAATCAGATGCAAAATATATTCTTAGAGCAGATAGAGAAGTTTGAGGGTATCCTCATAGCAACTACCAATCTACTAGGCAATATAGACAAGGCATTTTCCCGTCGTTTTAACCATAAGATAGAGTTCAAAAAACCTGGTCGCAAACAGAGACTGAGACTATGGCAATTCATGCTACCTGAATCAGCAGATTATGAAGAGGGGTTTGATATAGAAGAGCTAGCCAAGCATGAGCTAACAGGTGGACAGATAAATCTCATCATTAAAAATACAGCTTATGTAGTAGCGGTGCGAGATGAGAGTGTATTTGCTATGTCCGACTTTGTTGCTGAGATCAGCAAGGAGCTTGGTTCTAGTTTTGATGGGGCTAAGAGCATGGGATTTAAAGTTTAAACGAGAGAGATAGATATGAAAAACTATTTTAATATTGGAAATGTTTTTAGAGTCATAGGAATAGCTCTCATATTGTTCAGTATTAGTGATACATCGACACCTGATAAGGCAGAAGACTATCTGTATATAGGTATTGCAATCATGGCTATCTCATATATGTTTGTATCCTCTTCTGTAAAAACAGAAGATATACCCCAAAGTATGGGTAGTGACTCTATCGTCCAAGATTCTGAGATATGGGAGTCCATCTCTACCCAAACATCTAGTTTTTATACACAAAGATTGGTTAGATACTCTAATGGGATGATTAAAGTACGACCTACTATCAAGCAGACTTTATTTAACTTGCAGTTTATCTGGAGTGGATTGTTCTCTTTGATCGTGGCTTTTGCATTGTATATCATACTGGAAAACTATATCTACATACTCCCCGCAGTCCTAGGTGGAGTATTTTTATGGTTGGGCTTTAGCAATATAGAACAAAAAGAGACAGTAGTTTTTGATCTAGATTTAGCTCAGTTCTCAAAACAAGAAGAAGATGAGAATAGAGTCATCCCTTTCGCTCAAATCCATTGATTGCAACTGATAGAAGAGTACAACATAGAGGGTAGAGTAAATATAGCAGACTCTGATAGGTACTATAGCTATGAGCTTAATCTAATCCTAAAAGATGCAGATAGAGTAAATGTCATGTCTCATGGAGATAAAAATGAGATGATCAGAGATACCAAAATGCTAGCAGCATACCTCTCCGTTCCTATATGGCATAAACTATAGGCTCAATTCATCGACTATATTATGCTATAATAGTTTAAAATCATTATAGGCTTTATCTTATGGCACTTTTCCAAAATTCTGTTCTACGAAATTATCTTGATAATGTCGATAAAAATCTCATAGAGAATGCTTTTGAACTTTACAAAAAAGCATTTCTTCCCAAGATAGCAAACATTAAAGCTTCCAAAGAAGAGCAGTACCAGTACGGTTTTTTAGATGACTTGTTTGTAAAGGTATTGGGTTACACGCTCAACCCTACACCAGACTATAACCTCATAGCAGAACAGAAAAATCTAAGTGATTCTAAAAAAGCAGATGGTGCCATACTCAAAGACGGTAAAGTTGTTGCCGTTATAGAACTTAAATCTACCAAAACAAAGTCTATGGACAAAATAGTTAATCAAGCTTTTAACTACAAACATAATCATCCTACGTG
>DAOUPF010000087.1 GCA_030626265.1 Sulfurovum sp. | reverse complement strand
TTGAGTCCTAGTCTTGCTTTTTGTATATCTAGGCTTCTTCTGTTTATCATCGCTTTTGTCACATGAGGTTGTGGCGCAAGGGCACTTCTACTTCGTATAGAGTTTACATCTGTATTGACTAAAAATGATAGAAACTGATATGCCAGTTCACGATTGAGTTTTGCTTGGGAAAGCATACTCATAGCCTCAGACATCCTTGCTCTTACCTCTAGATTGTCAGTCTCCTGTGCATAACCCTCTATCTTCATCTCACTTATAATCTCTTTTAGTCTATTTATATTACTAATGATCTGTCGTAGGTTAACTATATAACTCTGAATGAGTGAGATGTCATAAAAAGCCTTTCTCACCTGATATCTCTTTATGCTTCTTACTTTTGCCGTGTCAAGCTTACTCATCTTGTATAGAGAGCTAGTGATATTTTTATACTCTGTTAACTTACCGCCTGTATATACTGGCAACATGTATGTAAACTTGGTTGTGAAGTGGTTTCGTGCATCAGGATAATTTAAAGCCTCTGGCGCAACAGGTAATGGGTTGGTCAATCCAGACATATCAAACTCTGCAAAACCAAAATCCCCAAATGTAGCCTCGCGACTCTGTAACTTGAAGCCAAATACATTTCCAGCATCATTGGAGCGCATAGCCATCATAGTCAAATCTAGCTTTCCATAAGCATGACCCTCAGCAACTAGCTGATCATACTTTTTCATCTGACTATCATACTGAGAGATTTTAATCTCTAGATTGTTTTTATCTAGTAGTTTTAGTGCTTTGTTTAGTGTAAGATTATTGAGCCCTGCAAAGAGAGGAGCAGACAATAGTAGTGAAAACAATAGTGTTTTAAGTCGCATTATAATCCCCTAAGATTTCTATCAAAATATAGTAGAGGATTATATCTAAATAATCTGAATGTATAAGAAATATTGAAGAATCAGTATTTTATTTATTAGTTTTATATGTTAATCTACTAATTTTATACTATCTTCTTTTGTAGTAATCATGCATAAAAATTCATATCCTTCTCCATAACATGCATCATAATAGTGTGTGATACCTGCTGGAATATAGAGAAAATCTCCTGCTTTTGCATGATACATATCATCACCTATGGAGACTTTCGCCTCTCCACTTAGTACAAACTGTTGATGCTGTATCTCATTTGTATGATTGGGCATACTACCACCAGCCTCTAGAGAAACTTTTCTGACTAGAAAGTCTTTTTCCTCATCTGGCGAGAGAACTGCCATAGTGGCTTTTTGCGTTTTTGGTATTTCATTTTGAGTATATTCACTACTATTTTTACAATACATTTTTAATCCTAGTTTTTACCCGAATTATGCGATAGAATTATAAAAATATTGCTTAGTGCTTGTATTTAGGGTATTTGCAAGAAATTTGAGTTTAACCCAAAGGTTAAGCGATGATTTCTTGTGAATGCCCTAGATGCAATGACTTGTGCTAGTTTTGTAATCTATATTGCATATTTCGGGTTTAATTTATGTAGAATTATATCATATAAATAAGTTTTTGATAAAAAAGAAATATCAGATGAGGAGACTCATCTGATAGGGGTTGTTATATAATCGCCGAACGAACACTTATACAGGCATTTAGCTGCTCTAGTTCACTCATAAGCTCTTTTGTAATATCACTATCTACACGGACTACAGCAAGGGCTTGCCCTTTGTTATCGCGACCTAAACGAAAATCTGATATATTGATATCATGGTCAGCCATTATACGACCTACATCTGCTATAACACCTGGTTCATCGTTGTTTTTGAACAGTATCAATCGCCCTTTTGGCTCAAGGTCTAATGTATAGCCATCTATATCAATAACTCTCTGAGCTGCATCACCTAGTACTGTTCCGCTAATACGAAGTACATTTCCATTTTGTGTAGTAAGTCTAATTGTAACTAGATTTTTGAACCCTGAACTCTCTACAGAGGTCTCTTTGTCTATTCCCATGTCTCTCTCATTTGCTACATGTTCTGCATTGACATAGTTTATCTGGTCACCCAATGACTCACTTAGCACTCCTACAGTTGCAAAAGTAACAAGAGAGTCAATATGCTCAGATATCTTACCATTAGTAGTGATCTTCATAGATTTTACACCACTTTTTGTAAGCTGAGCACTCATATGTCCTATCTTTTGAGTAAGTTCAAGATATGGTCTTAGAAAATCAGGCAAGTCACTATCTTTTATAGGCAGATTTAAGGCATTTGGATATGTGATGCCTTTAGCAGAAGCAATAGCATTCTCTGCTGCTTGTATAGCTATGTTTTGCTGAGACTCTCTAGTATTTGCACCTAGGTGTGGAGTTACAGTTACATTATCAAGATCCAACAAAGGATGATCAATTGCAGGCTCTTTATCAAATACATCTATACCTGCCATTGCAATCTTGCCAGAAGATAAGCTCTCTACAAGTGCTTTTTCATTGATGAGTCCACCTCTAGCACAGTTGATGAGAATAACACCATCTTTCATCTTGCTAATCTCTTCTGTGCTAATCATGTTCTTTGTCTCTTCAGTCTTTGGAGTATGTATCGTTATGATATCACACGCTAAAATATCAGAGAAATCATTGGTATAGGCTATATCTAAATCTGTTGCTTTTGAAGGGCTGATATAAGGGTCATAAGTAACTATATCCATCTCGAAAGCTTTAGCTCTCTTGCCTACACGTGAACCGATATTTCCAAAACCTATGATACCTAGCTTTTTGTCTTTAAGCTCCGTACCATACCAGTCTTGGCGCCTCCATACTCGGTCAATCTTTAGATTGTTATGTGCATATGGAAATTTTCTGACACAGCTTATCATATGAGCCATAGTAAGCTCAACTGCAGCTATAGTGTTAGCAGTAGGAACATTCATTACGACTATACCTAGCTTACTACAAGCAGGAATATCTACATTGTCTACTCCCACACCAGCACGCACGATAGCTTTTAGATTTTTAGTACTTTCTAAAAATTTTGCATCTACATCTGTAGAGCTTCGTGTAATAGCGACATCAGCAAGAGGTATGAATTTTTCTAGGAGTATATCTTTTGGCTCGTCTGCAGCGTTTATCATCTCTATCTCGGGGCAAGCGGCTAGAATATCTAGCCCCTTTTGGTGTATATGGTCACATACTACTATTGTCATGGTTTTTCTTATTTAAATTTATCTTTGATTAGATCACCAAGAGTCATACTATCGTCTTGATTTTCATTTAGAGTTTCAAGTGCTTGTCTCTCTTCTTGTCTCTCTAGTTTTTTAACTGATACTCTGATTCTACCACTCTGAGAATCTATAAAGCTTATAACTGCTTTGATCTCTTGACCTTTTTCTATCTCGTCAAATTTGAGTGGATATAGATCTTCAGTTCTGATAAGAGCATCGATATTGGCATCAAGTGCAACAAAAACACCAAAGTCTTTTTTGTCTTTTACAGTACCAGTTACGATATCACCATTTTTGTGATTCTTAGAGAATTCATCTACTGGAGAGTCCTCTAGAGCTTTTTTACTCAAAGAGATTTTACCAGCATCAATATCTATCTTTATGATTTTAACTTCTACTTCATCACCTGACTTGAATAGATCTTTTGCATTTACTGACTTATCCCATGAAGTCTCTTGATTGTGAAGAAGACCTTCTACACCATCAAGCTTTACAAATGCACCAAAGTCAGTCAATGATGTAACAGCACCTGTTAGTACATCTCCCACTCTATGTTTGCTAGAGAATGATTCCATTGGCTTAGGAAGAAGTGTTTTTAGGCTTACTCTTAGACGACGCTTCTCTTTGTCTATCTCGATTACCTCTACATTTATCTCTTCATCAACACTCATATAATCTTTTGGATGTTTAACATTTTTGTCCCAAGATATCTCTGATACATGCAAGAATGCTTCTAAATCTTCACCAAGATCTACAAATACACCATAAGGCTCAATGTTACTAACTATAACTGCTACAGTATCACCAACACCTAGAATATCATCAATCTCTTTCCATGGATCAGAACTAGCATCTTTGATTGATAGTGAAAGATGTCTCTTCTTCTTATCATACTCTAGAGCTATTACACTTACCTCATCACCCTCTTCAAAATACTTAGAAGGGTTTACTGGACCTTTGTGAGATATCTGTGAATAGTGAACAAGTCCGTCCATTCCACCAACATCAACAAACATACCATAGCTTGTAATTTTCTTAACAACACCAAGAACTGGGTCTTTACTCTCAAGAAGTTTATCAACTATAATTTGAGTCTGTGCCTTATCTCTCTCTATAAGCTCTTTTCTAGAGATTACAACTGAGCCTTTTGTCTTGTCAACTTTGACGATAAGTGCTTTGACTTTTTTGCCAACTGCCTCTATCTTTGAGCTTAAGTATGATAATGTGCGTGGCATGAAGAACTCTAGTCCATCTACCTCTACAACATAGCCACCTTTGTTTTTCTTAGTAACTACACCATCAACTATATACTCTTGAGTGTCATCATATGCTTCAATAAACTCATTGAGTGCTACTCTCTTTTTTGCTGCTTGGTAAGATATTCTACCTCTACCCAATGTTACAACTTGAATCAAGTCTCCCACTTTGAAAGCTACTTCGCCATCTTCACCTCTAATCTCATCTAGAGGAAGAACTGCGTCTCTACCGCCACCAATATCAACTACTGCTTGAGCTTCTGCTTCGTCAATCTTGACTACTGTACCTTCTACCAAGTCACTTCTTGATTCTGTTTTTTTGAACGACTCCTCAAGCATCGCCTCAAAATCTACATCTTCTACTTCGATATCTTCGAACTTCATTTACCAATCCTTCTGTTTGCCTAATTTGGCGTAATTATACTATTTTTTATTTAAACCTGCTTAATCATCTGATTTTTCAATCGTATTAATCACATTTTGGACAACCCAATCAGGGGTAGAGGCACCTGCACTGATACCACATAAATCCTTGTCTTTGAACCATGAACTATCCAACTCTTTCTCGTTTTCAATTAAATAACTATCATCACAATAATTTTTACAAATTGAGTGAAGCTGTTTTGTATTTGATGAATTTTTTCCACCGATGACTATCATAACATCTGCTTTTTCTGCTAGAGAGGCTGCTGCATCTTGGTTTTCAAAAGTTGCATTACATATAGTGTTAAATACACGAGTCTCTTTGGTTTTTAGTATTAGCCTATCAACAATTTTCATGAAATCTGTTGGTTTACGTGTAGTTTGAGCTACTATTGCAACTCTTGACTTTAGTGGTAGTAGCTCAAGTTCATCCGCATCAAGTACAACAAAAGCATCTTTACTATCTTTGGCATAACTTATAACACCTTTTATCTCTGGGTGCTTAGCATCTCCAAATATCACTATACTATAGCCCTTTTCACTCATCTTCTCAACAATCTGCTGTGGAGTTGTCACAAATGGACAAGTAGCATCAGTAATCTCTTTGCCATCTCTCTCCAGCTTGGCAAGCTCTTCTTTAGGTATTCCATGTGTTCGTATCACTATAGAGTCATGCTTTTCAGCCTCTTCCATATCTATAGCAAGTCCTACATTGAATCCCTCTTTGAGGCGATTTATCTCATCTGCATTGTGAATGAGTGGTCCATATGTGACACTACCATGACTCTTCTCAGCTATCTTTATAGCTCTTTTCACTCCAAAACAAAAGCCATATGATGATGCTAACTTTATCTTCATAACTCTACCTCACTTATCTCTCTGAGAATATCATAAAAGTTTGGAAATGAGGTGTCTATACACTGTACATCCTCTACTTCCATACCACAGAGTATCCCTGCTATTGCAAAACTCATAGCTATTCGGTGGTCACCATAGCTATTGACTGTAGCTCTCTTTAGAACTCCACCTACTACATCGTATCCATCTTCTCTCTCGTGAGTCTGAATACCTGCACTAGTCAAACCCTCTATCACAGAAGATATACGATCACTCTCTTTAACTCTAAGCTCTTTTGCATTATGAACACTACTGGTTCCATCTGCTGTTGCCATTGCGATTGAGAGTATAGGTAGCTCATCTATGAGCCATGCTATGTTGCTATCTACTCTCACGGAGTTTAGCCTTCCACTATAGCTAACTGTTATATCACCTATAGGCTCATAGATATCCTCTGTGAGCTTATACTCTATACCAGCACCCATTCTCTCCAATACTTTGTATGCTCCTATACGAGTAGGATTTAGAGATACACCTTTTATCGTAACTTTTGAATCAGGAGTAATCGCTGCAGCTACTGCAAAAAAGAATCCACT
>DAOUPF010000062.1 GCA_030626265.1 Sulfurovum sp. | reverse complement strand
GTGCCTCATACCTGAGATCCCTTATAATCTATCCAACTATAAAAAGCGTTTTATACCACAGTTTGAAGAGGGTAGGGATTATTTCATCGCTCTTGTGTCAGAAGCCTTGGATAATACAGAACAGATAGCTCAGTGGTTTGAAGATGAGATAGGTATAGAGTCTAGGGTAATGGTACTAGGACATATACAGCGTGGTGGGAATCCTACAGTCTATGATCGTCTCATGGCTTTTCACTTTGTGACTCATGCTATAGATGGACTACTCGAGGGAAACCAGAGCTCTGTCATCTGCTATAATGATGGTGGATTCAATCATAAAGATATCAAAGATGTCTCTTTCAAAAAGCATACTATAAACAGTGAGCTATTGAAGCTTGGTATGGAGTATGATAGTATAGAATAAAATCAGATACCTATCTTCTCTCCATGTTTTACGATATGTGCTTTTTTGCCCAAGCGTTTTTCTATCTCTTTTTGGAAAATCTCCTGCTTGTCTCTCTCTCCATGAATGAGGAATATTTTATCTAGTTTTGTAAACTTGCTCATCCACTCTATGAGTCCATCTTGATCTGCATGTGCAGAGAATCCATTGATAGTATACACTTTGGCTTTGACGATGATATCTTCACCGTAGACATTTATCTTTTTTGCTCCATCTACTATCTTTCGTCCTAGGGTTTTTTGCACTTGGTAGCCTACAAATACCAGTGCGTTATTCTCATCCCAAAGGCGATGCTTAAAGTGCTGAAGTATGCGTCCACCATTGCACATACCAGCCCCTGCTATGATGATACAGCGTGACTTTTCAAGGTTTATCTTCATAGAGTCTTGAACTCTGAGTGTATAGTGTAGATATGGAAAATCAAATATCGTACCATCACGTTCTAGAAAATCATTACAACACTGACTTAACTCTTCGTGATAGCGTTTGTAAATATCTGTAACTCTAATTGCCATAGGAGAATCAAGAAATATCTGACATACAGGTAAGTCACCTTTGTCATACATCTGTTTGAGTAGACACAATATCTCTTGGGTTCTCTCTATCGCAAAAGAGGGGATGAGGATATTTCCATCTTTTTTAAAAGTATCTAGTATCACCTGTTTTAGTTCAGCATCACTCTCTACAATGCCTTTATGGTTCCTATCCCCATATGTAGACTCTATAAACAGTACATCAGCCTCTTCTACTATATCAGGTGCAGGCATGACTAGGTCATAGTCATTGCCAAGGTCTCCGCTAAAAACAACTGTCTTTTTCAGTCCATTCTCTTCAAATATTATCTGGATGATAGCAGAGTCAAGTATATGCCCAGCATTTTTAAAATTGACAAAGATACCATTACCTAGATCTATCTGCTCATCATATACAGGGAATATCATAGGAGCATGAAAAACAGAACGAACATCACTCTCTGAGTAGAGAGGCTTTTTGACTTCCCTCTCTTTTCCTACTCTCTGAGCTTTTCTGTATCGTGTTTTATATCCCTCTTTCATCAGATGTGCACTATCTAGCATAACGACTTCTGCGATGTCCATTGTAGATTTGTGAGTGACTATAGTACCGTTAAATCCATCTTTGACCAGCTTTGGTATACGACCAACATGGTCTAAATGCCCATGAGTGATGAGGAGAAAGTCTACAGTACTAGGCTCAAACCCAAAAGGCTCTTTATTGCGTTCTTCCGCTAGTCCTTGGAACATCCCACAATCTACCAAGATATTGATACCATTTTGTAACTGTAATAGATGACATGAACCTGTAACAACTTCCGCTGCTCCGTATGATTGTAGCGTTGCCATAAGATGCTCCTTTTCTTCTATTTTACTCCATTTGTTTTGATTTGATACTTAATGTTATATTATTTTTGGGGGTGTAGGTTGAACTGTGGTAGTCTATCTCTTGGACTTTAAGTCTCAATATACTTCTTTTCTATGTGCTACTCTAATAACAGTAACCAATAAAATATCATTTTCTTTAAGATATATAATCCTATAGTTTCCAGCTCTTTTTCTAAATTTACCTTTATGCTTTCCTTTTAAAGATTTATCATTAGTAAAAACACCACTTTCTAAATCTTTTATTTTATCAAAAATTAATTGCTGATTTTCTTTATCAATTTTTGATAATTCTTTTAAAGCATATTTAGGAACAATAACTTTATACATTAATTCAATCCAAGTTGTTGTGCCACTTGTTCAAGTGAAAAAACTTCTACATTTCCTTTTTTAACTTCATCAATTCTTTTATCTGAAATCATTTCATCCAATGTATCAAAATATGTACCAACAGCTTTTTCAATAATATATGTTCTAGTTCTATCTAACTCTGAAGCATAGTTATCTAAATCTGCCAATAATGATTCTTCTAATCTTATATTAATTGCTTTTTTCATAGTATTGCCTTGTATTTTATTGTAGATACATTATAATACATAAAGGTTTATTTGTCAAGTGTTTTATGATGACTTGATACTTCGGTTTTTCAATTTTATCTAATCGAAACTTATAGCTTGAATTTTGTTGGGAATAATTCCCCGACCCACATAGAGGTTGTTGGCTGCTAGAGGAATTAAGTATAAGTTTTAGTATTAATTTTTTCAAAGGATTAGAATGAAATTTTTTGTAAGGGTCATTATAGGTTTCATACTCATAATGGTATTGTCAGCGTGTAGTGGTAGTAGTGATGGTGATGGTGGAGAAAAACCTCCTCAACCTCTAGGAGAAAATTTAAATGTCTTGACCGTGGAATTTGTTTCAGGGTTCAAATTCAACAATATCCCTATCCAGAGTGCTTTTTGGGACGGTGGTGGAATGGTAAACACTATAAACCATTGTCCAGGAGCTGAAAGTTTCCTAGAAACAGGAAATATGGATGAGTTTTTATTTAGTGAACTTCCTAGGCATTTTACTTGGCTAGATATGGGAGGAAGTATTATTGTGTTAAATTGCAATGATAATACAAAATTTTCTGTAGATTTTTCTGGAGGTGGCATTGTTTATGATGCCTATCCAGTATTTCAAGTTTTAGATGGAGTTGCTTATTTATTAACAATAACTCATATAAATGAAAGTGGTGTCAGGACTGTCACAGGATGTTCAATTCCTATGGGTATTGGAGATGAATCCGTAGAACAATTTACTGACTCAGACAATGAAGAATACTATGACACTCAAGTTGTATACAATCCAAGCACTGAAGAAAAAGTTTTTAGTACCAAATGGATTGGCACAGAAGGAAATAAGTCCATACAAGTGGAAAGTAAGATGGGTGAAGGGGTCTTTAACATAAACTATTAGTAAATAGGTGGTGCTTCTGTGCAGTAAGCACATCATCACACCTGTTTTTTTTCTTTTAAATTTTTGTGACCACTTAGCTAACAAATGCTAAGGTGGGGGCAAGCGTGACAGTACCTTGCAGGTATCAGTGCATTAAATAATCAACAACTAATACTTCAACTCATTCAACTTTTCTCTCTAAAAAATCATATCTAATTTTTTCTAAACTGCTTCTCTTCCATCCAATATATCTTCTTGGTCTAGAACAATCCATTAACTATTTAGGAGTATTATATAGATAGGTGCTTTAAAAGCCAAAATCTAAAGAAAGGTGGTCAAAAGATGAAAAAGATAAAAAGAATTATTGTAGGTATAGATATTTTTGCAAAATCTAGTAGTGTATTGAGACGGGCATTTATGGTAGCAGAAGATAATGAAGCAGAACTGTTTATAGTCAATGCAGTTCAAACACCTTGGCTATCAATCCCTAGTTATTTTTCTCATAAGGATATAACTGTTGACACAAAAGGGATTAAAAAGAAAATAACAAAAAAGATAAGAGCTTTAAATATGAAAAATAAAGTCTCTTACTCTATATTTGTAAAAGAGGGTGATGCTGATGATGTTATATTGTACAAGGCAAAGCTATTTAAAGCTGATATGATAATCATAGGTGCAAATACAAAAAGCAAAAATAATATACTAGGGACAACAGCAGAAAAAATAGCAAACAGAAGTCATCTGCCAGTCTTGGTTGTAAAAAATAGAGTCAAAGCTTCATACAAGAGTGCTATAGCCCCAACAGACTTTCAGTCACAATCAAAGCAGAGTGTTTTATTTGCAAAAGATATTTTCCCAGCTATTAAGATACAAGCAGTATATAGCTCTGAGACTATCTATAGTGAAGGGCCTTATACTATAGTGGATGAGAATTTTGTACATTTCAATGAAGCGGCAAAAGCTTGTACCCAAAAGGATTTGAAAACTTTTATGAAAGATTTATCTATCAAAAAAGGCAAGATAATTGATGGAGCACATAATAGTAAGCAGACATTAGTCAAATATATAAATAAAGGCTCATATGACCTTGTAGTAGTAGGCTCACGAGGTACTTCTGGCTTCAAAGCATTGATAGGAAGTGTCTCTTCGTATGTATTGAGAGAAGTCTCTATGGATGTTTTACTGTATGTACCAGTGGATTAGTACTTAGTAGACTAGAGTAGAAGCCATCCCTGCTAGATATCCACTAGCAAACGCCCACTGTAGATTGTATCCCCCACAAGGGCCATCTATATCTACGACTTCACCACAAAGATATAGACCCTTGAGCTTCTTGCTCTCTAGGGTGTGTGAGTCTATCTCATTTAGTTTTATGCCACCTCTAGTTATCATCGCCATATCAAAGCCATCATGACCTATGATAGTCAGAGGAGTCCAAGCTAGTAGTTTGATAAGTCTGTCCCGTGAGAATCCTGATATCTTATTGAACCCTAGGGTATGATTTACTCCTGATAGTAAACATAGCTCTATGGATATGGGCTCTGGAAGTAGGGTGCTTAGTAGCTGTAGAGTTGTACGGTGAGGGTCTTTTTTCAACTCTGTTTTGATATGTTGTCTGATATCCTCTTCATTCATACCTTTTGTCATATTTATCAGAACATGAACTTCATCTAGCTTATCTAGTATAGGTGTAATCTCTCTAGAAAAATCTAATACCACAGGACCTCGTATACCTCTTTTTGTAAATATCAAATCACCTATGGAGTAGAGTTTTTTATATTTTTTCATATCAACGCGTATATGGGCTTTTGCGATGGTATCTGCTCGGCAGTTTGCTACCCAAGTCTCTCTAGTAATGAGCGGCATCATAGCAGGAAATATCAAGGAAGTAGTATGTCCTACTCCCTCTGCTATAGAGTAGCCATCACCTTCAGCTCCTAACATAGGATATCCCATGCCTCCAGTGGAGAGTATGACATGATTTGAGTAAAAAGTATCGCTTTTGCTTGTTACCCCTTTTACCTCTGTTTCATTGTATTCCAATCTCTCTACTCTCTGAGAGCATAGTACCTCCACTCCCAATCTCTCCATCTCAGATGTGAGTGCAGAGATGATAGTAGATGAGCTATGTCCTACTGGAAATATATGAAAGCCATCAGGAGCATGAGTCTCTACACCAATATCTGCAAAAAACTCTTGTAACTTTTTGTAATCCATAGCCTCTAGAGCAGGGGTCATAAATCTACCATCTTTACCAAAGCTAGATATAAACTCATCATTTGACAGGGTATTGGTGAGGTTACACCGTCCTCCACCTGTGGCTTTAAGTTTGGCTCCGACTTTGGGTAGTTTCTCTAGTAGCAGGACAGATTTTTCATTTCTAGCAGCGCTGATAGCCGCCATCATACCTGCTGCTCCTGCACCTATGACTATGGTGTCATATATTTTCAATAGTACTTCCTAAACCCATGCAACTCTTTATATGCCTTGTAGTTTAGTTTCGTATCTGGTTTTTTGGGTCTGCCTGATCTTTTAGGTTTGGAGTAGGCTGTTTTTTGGGTGACTATATCCTTTTGTTTCTGCTTTCTCTGTGGGTCTTTCTCTACAAATATCGGCTTCCTGCTCCATGGATCCATCTCGGTATAGTACATGAGTGCTGAGTATGTGGATGGTGTGGGGATAAATACCTGTACCTGCTCTGGATTGAGTCTTAGCTCACTGTTGGCAAACTCTTTTAGGTTCTCCATATCTCTCAGTTGGCTTCCTGGGTGTGCTGCTATGAGATAGTAGGTGAGGAATTGCTTTTTACCTGAAGCCTTGTTGTAGGCATCAAAGTCAGATTTGAATCTCATGAGAGTATCTTTGTCAGGTTTGTTCATGAGTTTGAGTACTTTGTCATCTATATGCTCTGGAGCTACCTTCATCTGTCCAGAGATATGGTGGTCTACTAGGGTTTTGAGATACTCTTTTCCATGTGTTTTGTCATCTTGGATGAGGTCATATCTGATACCACTGTTTACAAATGCCTTTTTGACATGAGGTAGGCGGCGTATCTTGGATAGCATCTCTATCTGTGGGGCATGATTTGGACGGAGTATAGGGCAGACCTGTGAGCTAGTGCATGGGATGTCTTGACATACACCACTCTTGAGCTTTTTGTCGCACTCATAGCCGTACATGTTGGCAGTGGCTCCTCCTACATCGTTGATGATACCTTTGAAGTCTTTGTGTTTTTTGAACTCATCTATCTCACTCACTATGGAGTCTTGACTACGGCTCCTGATAGTTCGTCCTTGATGCACAGTGATAGCACAGAAGTTGCACTCACCATAACAGCCATGATGAGTAGTGACTGAGAACTGTATAGTCTGCAAGCCTCTCACTTCTCCTTGAGCTTTGTAGTAGGGATGCACATCTCTCTCATAGCCTAGGTCATATACATGGTCTATCTCCTCAGTGGTCATACTAGATTGTGGAGGAGTTTGTACTAGATATCTATTTCCATGTTTTTGGTAGAGTCCTTTTGAGATATCTGGTTCATTGTTGGCATAAAAGTGGTGAAACATAGAGATAAAAGCGTTCTTGTCACTAGCACACTCCTCGTAGCTAGGTAACTCAAAGTATCCCCTGTCTATGGATGACTGTGGCTCTTTTGCGATGTAGCAGATACCCTGTATATTCTCTATAGCTTTGGCATCCCTATAGGCATGTGTGAGCTCCACTACAGATTTCTCTGCCATACCATATACTAGTACATCTGCTTTGGCATCAAATAGCAGTGAACGGCGTACTTTGTTAGTCCAAAAATCATAGTGAGCCACTCTCCGCAAGCTAGCCTCTACACCACCAAGTACCAGTGGTACAGTGTCCTTGAAGTGTTGGCGGATGAGATTGGCGTATTT
>DAOUPF010000213.1 GCA_030626265.1 Sulfurovum sp. | reverse complement strand
ATTTGACAAAGAGTATGAGACAGTAAAAGGATACAGTACAGAAGGTAGAAGTATATATGTCTCAATATCGTATAAGTTTTAGTATAATACAAAATGCGAAAACTAATCCCTCTATGGTATATACGATATAAGTTTTTCAACTCACTCTTTCTAGGCTTGAGTGTGGGTGCTATATTTACTATATATGCACCACTTGACCCTTCTATATACTCTCTTGGTGGTATCGCTCTGGCTGTGGGTATGCTCATAGTTGCCAGACTATATCACAAGATTCTCAACACAGAGTGGTTCTTTCGTATTAGTCTTATTGTAGAGATAGTATTACTCTTTGCTGTACTATACTTTCTCATATCTCCATACACTTATCAGACTGCTCTACTGGTATATATAGGCTATCAGCTCACATTTGTATTTGGAGCATATCTAGTACGAGCTGAAACACTCATAGTCAGTACTAGTGAGCTACTCACTACACTTGATACTATGAAACAGTTAGGATATTTGGTTGGCATGGGAAGTTCATATCTATTTTACAAGATATTAGAGCAGTATCATATCATAGACAACCAAGATAAAATATACAATCTACACTATTTACTCATAGCCATAGAGCTCATAATCATCATACTCATACTCAAAAGCTTTACTAGAGAGAAAACCTCATGAACTACAGTGACTGGGTCAGTACACATGGGCAAAAGCATCAAACCATCATGAGTAGACTTACACACTTGAGTGACTCTGAAGTCATTGAATACTTCAGATTTGAAAACATGGTAAAAAATGAGCCAAACTTCTGTCCTCTATACTCCAAAAATAAAAAGTGTCATGACATAGAGATACTAAACTGCTACCTATGTGCCTGCCCCAACTTTAGATTTGATGATAAAGGATTATATAAAAAAGATGGAAAAACAGTTTTTAGCAAGTGTAGTATAAACTCAAAAGATGGAAGTACATTTGAAAGTGATGACTCTGTACACCAAGACTGCTCTGAGTGCATAGTACCTCATGATGAGAGAAATATCAAGAGTATCTTTTCAAGGGATTGGATTGATATAGTTATCAAAAAAAGTCAATTTATACCAAAATATTAAGTGTTTGATTGCTATAATCTTATATATAATATAGGAGGTAGTTATGTTAAATATTGCAAAAGTGATTTTCATAAAGAAGGCAAAAAGAGGATTATATATTGTTCTGTATATCGCTATGTCTACATTGGCCACAAGTTCAGTACATGCATCAGTAAAAGATGTTCATGAGATTATTGATGTTTGCACATCTGCTCAGAGAATCCTGAAAGATTATGCTCTGATAGGTATTGGTACCACCTATCATAATCCCAAAAAAGACATGGAAGAGACTGTCAAACGGCTAAATGAAGAGCTGAAAGACTTAGAGAGCCACGATGTATCAAAGTCTTTACATGAAGAGGAAGTAGCTCTTCATAAAGAGTGGGATAAGATCGAAGAGAAGGTTAGACAGACACCAGATAAAAAGAGTATTTTTGAGCTATACAAAATGATTACTAAGTTCACTAAACATTGTGAAGTTCTAGCTGAACATTTAGCCGCAGATACAGGTATTGCTGCTGAACATGATGTTGTGTTGATAGCTGAGCTTAACATGGAAGTACAAAGACTTGTTGGACTGTATGCAGTAAGAACTTGGGATGGGGTAACTCAATCTGAGTTTGAAACTGAATCAAAGATTATAATAAAAGAGTATAATGACATATTAGGAGAGCTCCTACATGCTGATGATAAATTGGTATCAAAAAAAGTAAAAAGCCATCTAAAAGGTCTCAGTAAATACTTCACTAGACTTGAACTAACGATAGAAAATTCTAAAGAGAACCATGTACCTGCACTAGTAGCCAAAAGAGCAGAAGTTCTTTATGTAAAAATCAAAGAAATTTTATTAGAAGAGGAGCATGAAGTAGAAAAATAGGAATAATAAAATACCAGACACCAATATAATAAATCCTTTAAAAGGATTATTTAATGCTACATACAAGGTTTAAATGCTAGAATTGTGGCTATTATCTTTATAATGGAGGCTTATTTATGTTTAAATTTTTAAACTTTTTTGATTCTAAAGGGAAGAAATTAGTTAAGCAGTGGGTAAAAGAACACAATGAACTAAAAGAGCTATCACACAGAATTGTTATGGAATATACCCGTGGCAATCAGGTAAAGTGCAAAAGTTACCTCAGCCAGTTTGTAAACAAAGTCCTGAATCATGTTCAGCATGAAGATATAGAGCTAGAGAAGTTTTTAGATGGCACATATACAGTAGATGAAGATACAAAAAAAGGTATAAAACATTTTCATGATACCTTTGCTGATACAAAAACTGCTCTTGTAAGATTTTTAGCTAAACATAACCAACCCGAAGTGAAACTTGATTTAGAATTCTTTGATACTTTTCTTGAGATGTCAAAAGTACTAGTAGAGCGTATTAAATTTGAAGAGGATGCTCTTTACTTTAGACTAAACTTGAGCTAGATATAAAATATAGTTCAAGTTTATCTTATCCTATTATTCACCGCCCTTATCACCAAAAATACCACAATCGATACTGCTATCATAGCCGCTGCCACTGGTGCAGACTCTACTAGCCCATAGCTAGTAAACCTATCATATATAAGCACAGGGGCTGTCATAGGGTGGTATGCTAGTATCACTACAGCACCAAACTCACCAAGACCCCTACTCCACATCATCAATGCACCGTTTACTATATCTTTTCTAGCATTGGGTACGGCTATCTTGAAGAACGCTCCATAGGCTGATGCACCTAGAGTTCTGGCTACTTTCTCTAGCTTGGGATCTACTTTTCTAAAGCCATCTTTTGCACTGTTGATAAGAAACGGGGCAGATAAGAACATCATAGCAGCCATGATGCCAGTCTGACCATCTATAAAGTCCAAGCCTACAGATGACAATGCCTCATTGATAGAGCCACTTCCAAACACAGTCAACAATGCAATTCCAGCAGCAGTATGAGGTACCATCACAGGTATGTCTATCATAGTCTCTAATAGTGATTTTCCAATAAAGTCATATCTAGCTATCAAGTAAGCCAGAGGAATACCAGTGAAAAATACAAATACAGTTGCATAAAATGCCACTTTCATAGTCAGCCAGATAGCATCTAGTACCTCTTTGTCTTGCAAGGTCTCAAAGAATTTATCTGTACCCACACCTACAAATAACTTGACAAGAGGAACAGATAAAAACAGTACGATGATTAACGCCAAAACCATCATAAAAATAGTAAAATTACTCCTCATCTATAACTCCAAAATAGATAACATCTTTCTCTTCAAAACTAACATAAACATCTGCATCTCTCGTTATGACAGACTCTTCAAAGTATGGTTTAGATACTTTGACAAAGAACTTGGAACCTTCAACAACTACAAAGACCTTATAATGATCAGTGATTCCCATAACCTCCTCTATTTTGCCATGAAAAGAGTATTTAGTATCAAGCTTTTTTGATGATAAGAAAATCATATTAGGGTCTACAGAGGCATATTGATGGGTGCTTGAATCCAGTAGTGATGCATCAAGTATATTT
>DAOUPF010000212.1 GCA_030626265.1 Sulfurovum sp. | reverse complement strand
GTGTTGGGTCATAGACTCTAGCATTCATATGAACTAGCTGTGTACCATCTATCTCCTCATGTCCAGTATATCCTCTGTTGGTGATTTGCCTTGAGTCTGCTTTGGTATATACTTTGATATGTTCTCCAAATGGTTTGTAGATACTTCTCTCTACTATATCTCCTTGGGAGTTGGTGATAGTATCTACAGAGCCCAGTGAGTCATGGTGTAGGTATCTAGTAGAGTTCTCATACCGTGTACCATGATACTGAGAGCTTACTGCTATGACTTTATCTCCTGCGTAGATATAGTATCTATCTTCTGTGAAGTTGTACTCTGTGTTTTCTATATACTCATATACTTTTCCTATGTAGGTTGTTACTGTATCCTCTGTGGTCTTTTGGTAGCGGGTGTTATTCATATCATAGGCGACTGTTGTTATGCCATCATTGGTGGTGATGCCTATTACTTTGTTGCTACTACTATACTCTAGTCTGGTCTCACCGTTATGAGTCATATTACCATTGGAGTCATAGAGGAAGCCTCTATTGTCTGTACTTGTTAATCTATTTGGATGATTAGCATTGCTGTAATGGTACTCTCCCTCTCCTGTCTTGTACTTTATATTGCCATAAGCGTCATACTCGTAGTGTTGGTCTGTTAGTTGTGGTATAGGGGCTTTGGCGAATGTGAAGTTAGCGTACTCTATCTGGCTTAGTGTGTTGTACTGGTAGGTGCTTGTGATTCCTAGGTGTTTGTCTTCTCTTTTACTTAGGTTATATAGTTCATCGTACTCGTAGTGTAGCTCTCTGGAGAGGTCTGTATCACTGTACCCTGTACGACTACTAGTCATAGCTCCACTATCATCAAATCTACTATCATTGATAAGTCCATTGCCTGATATGTAGCTAGTGACTCTGCCGTGGCTGTCTGTTTGTAGTAGTTTGTAGTGGTAGGCGTGGTCACTATCATCTACTATCTGAGTATATGCATCACCTGCACTATTTAGTGAATCATAGTAACGCATCTTGTGGTATGCAGATAGTAGCTCTTTTAGCATCCTCTCTGAGTGATCTAGGTTTTCATCTGAGAGGGCTTGCTGGTTGGCTGCGTAGCCTTCGTAGGTATCAGCTTGGTTGTTTGGGTCTCTTACTAGTAGTAGGAAGTATCTGATTGTTGTACCTACAGAGATACGAATCTCATTATGATACTCTGTCATGGACTCTGCTTGTTCAGTTCCTATCCACTCATTACGGTACTGGTTGGATAGTGTAGTATAGGCATCTATCCTAGCTAGCTCTTGAAGCAGTGCACTCTGAGCTCTGAGACCATAGGCTTCTACTCTAGCTGCTTTTACTCTAAGAGCCTCAGATATCTCTCTAAGTCTTGTGGCTTGGTCGCCGTATCTGTCTGCTAAAGCCAGGTAGTAGTCTGATCTGGTTTTTAGCTCTGTGTATTGCTCCCTAGCTTTTTGGTATTGTGCTTTATAGTACAGTGCTTGGTCTTTCATATCATTCATAAGATCTTCAAAGTGAGCTACATCGTATCCCTCTATTTGTGCTACTGGGGATTTGATGGCTTCTAGGAAGCCGTTATCATTATATCCATTGATTAGCTCGAAACCTTTTGGGAGGGTGGTTTTGGAAAGTCTGGATTTGGCGTTGTTGTAGGTGTTGGTTTGGGTGTAGGTTTTACCATCTATGGTGGTAGTGACACCTAGAGGTCTAGAGTAGTTGTCATAGCTATAGCTCTTGGAGATAGACTCTATAGAGTGACTCTCTGATGCTAATAGTCCTATACCATTAGCTGCTGTATCATATGTCCAGCTAGAAGTTCCATCTGGGGTGGTTTTAGTTTTTAGTCTACCTAGAGTGTCATATACCATAGTGCTCTCATTGCCGTTAGCATCAGTTTGGCTGATTAGTTCTCCATAGCCATTATACAGATAGCTCCAGCTACCCATATCAGGATCACTCATAGCTGTCTTTTTGCCTAGCTTATTGTACACCATTGTGATCTTGCGATTCTCATCTCCTCCTGGGGTGGTAGTGACTAGATTGCCTAGTGCATCATATCCATAGTATATGGTGGTATCTGCCTCATCGGTAATAGAGATGATCTTATCCATGACATTTTTGGTAGTAGTTTTAGTGTGTCCTAATGCATTGGTAGAGGTAGCTGTATATCCATCATAGCTGACATATGAGGTGATATAGCCTCCTATATTCTCTGGGGCTGGTGTGGTGACTGATATCTCTCTATCATATTTGTCATACTCATGCTCTGAGTACAAGATTGGCTCATCTGCTGTATGAGGGGCACTTTGGCGGATGACTCTGCCTTTGTGGTCATACACATAGTCCACCCATATCTGCTCACCATCAAATCTAACACTCTGCTCAGAGACTTTGCGTCCTAGTGAGTCATAGTATATGGCACTAGATGGCAGTGTTGAGTCATCAGGTAGTGTGGTAACTGAGGATATACGGTAGTGGCTGTTAGTTCTAGCACTACTTAGAGCATAGCTTAGAGTTGTCACTGTGCCATCTGCACTTGTACTAGTGGTCTGTTGCCCCCAAGTGTTGAAGCTAACCTTACTATCCAATCCATTGGCATCTTTGGAATGGGTGACTTTGCCTGTGCGGGGGTCATGGGATAGGTTAGTTACTCTATGTCCTAGATCATTGTTGATAGCTGTGATGTGTTGACCTGTGGTATCGTAGCTGTAGGTGGTGGTTCTGGTTTGTCCATCTTTTAGATTATGGAGGGTTTCTGTGATTTTATTTCCATATTCATCATAGGTATAAGACTTTTTTATAGTATATTCTGTACTTGGCTCTATGGTTTCACTTTTTAGTATACCGTTGGGGTAGTAGGTGAAGGCTGAATTTCTACTCTTTGTATCTTCATATCCTTCATGGGTGACACTGGCAGTGAGTAGTCTGGCTAGTATCCAGTCTGTCTCATTGTTAGTATAGGTGCTTGTGGTGGTTTTGGTAAATGTAGCTCCATTTCCATCTATAGTGGTTTTCATCTGCTTTACATTGCCGTAGTTATCATAGGAGAGGTAGTCTGTGGTGGTGGTTTTGAGCAGGGCTCCTTCCATGTAGCTTTGATCTATCTTCTGTTCTGTGCGAATACGGGTGTTGGAGGATTGGGTTATTTTTTCAAACCTTATACTGCTTTGGCTTAGCATCTCTCCATCATCCATGAGCCAGTCATCCCCTTCATCTAGCAGGTATGATTGGGAGGATTTTACCATACCTGTAAGGTACTTCTCTTCTTGGTGATAATTCATCTGACTTTTTACTCTAGAGCTAGAGTCATACATCTCTACTCTCTCAAATCCTAGAGAGCCTCTTTTCTTATGTGTACGCAAACCTTTGTAGTGGTAGCTCTGTAGATTGCTGCTTCCCATACCATTGGTCACTCTTGTTCTTTTTACTACTTGGATAGCTGGGGAGATAATGTTTTTAATGTCTGTTTGAGTAGTAGTGCCTTTGGTGTAGACTGTGGGGTCAGAGAGGTTAGAGTACTCTATCTGTGATATATTGTCAAATGAGTCTGTGATGCGGTTGATGCGGTAGGGTTTGCTTTTGTTTAGCAAGATT
>DAOUPF010000236.1 GCA_030626265.1 Sulfurovum sp. | reverse complement strand
ATGTATAGTTCTCATTTATATCATTATCCCATGTAGTTTGAGTATCTATATTTCCGTTATTGTTTGATGCTCCCATTACAGTAGTAGTACCTATGGTTGGGCTATCTTGATGGTAGTCTCCACCATAGCCTGATACTAGTATGTTAGACCCAGTATTTGAGTATGATGCATGTGTATTGTCATGTTTGAGTGCTGCTACTGCAATGGCATAACGATTATTTAGATTATACTGAAGATTCGCATTGCCATTTATATCTCTTTCATTTCCTGCAGCAAAGACATATACTCTTCCTTTATAGTTCCTGAGAGTACTTGTTCCTAGTTTCATTATATCTTCATAAAATGTATCAGTATCAAAGTAAGAACCCCAACTATTGTTAGAGACTGCTATCTCATTGGCACCATCCCCTGATAGCCATGCTTTTTCAAGAGCAGGCATACTTTGTGATTCGAGCCAGTTACTTCCAGCAATTTTGGCAAAAGGGATGATACCTCTAACTCCTTTTCCATTAAAAGCAATAGCAGACATAATCCCTGCAACTTGTGTTCCATGAGTATACCCCACATTTGTATTGTTGGGAGATGGGTCGCCGACATTTTCACCATCATATGAACGGGCTAGATCCATATTATCTTCTAAGTCTTCATGATCAGCGTCTACACCAGTATCAACAACCTGAATGATGATATTGTTTCCATGACTGTATCCCATGTATGAATGATATACATCTAAGAGGTTCATATCGTTACCTACTATAGTATCTATACCACTACCATTAACTTGATTTCCAAGACTGTGTATATGCCACTGCATATCAAAATAGGTATCTCCATAAGGGTCTGCTGTATCTAAACCATCAACTGTACTATCATTGTTTACATCAGGATTATTAATACTAGTCCCCAACAGAACTTCTATGTTATCTGGTATATGGTCACTATCACTATCACTATCAGTATCTAGTGAAGCAGATTCGTCTATATCTGTTACCTCAATAGTTATCATCTGCTCTGCATGATTATTTGAAGTGTCTGTGCAGGTAACAGTGACTTCATAATCATTGTTTCCATCACTATCCATTGGAGTTTCAAAATCAGGTATATTATTGAATACCATAACCCCAGTAGAGCTATTGATAGAAAACTTAACACTATCTGCACCACCAGAGATACTGTAAGTTACAGCAGAAGTATCTGATGCCTGCACTGTTATAGCAGAGGTTTGGTTTTCAGGTACAGAAGCTGTAGAGCTACTGGTAAAAGATGGGGCAGTTGTATCTCCAGTACTTCCACCTCCACCACAGCCTACTAGTAAAATAATACTAGTAATAGTAGGTATTATTAATCTTGAAGAGTAAGTTTTCATGAAGTATAAATTTCCTTTTTGTATCATATAATTGACTCTCTATTGTATCATAAATGATTTAGACAGCTTTATAGAATTTCAATAACCTCTATAATAGCAGGAAATCCAGGGCCTACAGATTTTTTAATAAGTTTTGCTTTTATTGAAAGGGTATAATTTTGTTTATCCGATAGGTTAAATGTAGTAGGGTTAGATATCTTATAAGACTTTCCACTAGTTATATCTGATATAGATAGATAGCTTATGAGTGATGAGCCTTTCATAGAGATTTTACCTTGTAGTATTATAATGCTAACTTCCAACTCTTTTTTCTCTATCTTTGCTACTTGGGTTCTACTCTCTGCACAAGAGACAAGCCCAAGCAAGCTAATAATCAATACAAATATTTTTATTATGGTGTCCCTTTGACAATCAAAGTTGCTTCAGTATTATCTCCCAAGTCTAGTTGGATATTTACATCACCTGTTAAGTTATCACCTACTTTGTAATAATAGTTTCCTTGAGGTCTTATATCACCTACTGATGTGTATGTTGTAGGTTCTGGAGCATAGTTGTAGAAGTTTATAGAGCCCATGTCATACTCTATACCACTATAGGTAGTATAAGTAAAATCACCTGTATTGTAGGTAGGTAGATCAGTAGGACTCTCTATGTCAGATAGCAATACTGCAACTCCCCATTCCCTAAGCAGAGCATCAAATGTTTTTTCTGTACCATTGGCTGATTTATGTATTGCATCCATGAGGGCATTTTGATCGGTATATGGATTGTGTAGTGTATTATGCAGGAGTTGTGCTCCACCATAGTTGCGTATGAGGAATGTTCCAAAAGCAGATACTTGTGAGTAGTCAGCCAAGCTGTTATACCATGAGGTTAGGGAGCGACTATTATTTACATTAAATATAGGGTATCTGCCATATATATTCCCCGCTGCACCTGCACTGCCATCTGTGTACTCCACAGCTCTAGGACCTGAGTGAAGGATCTTAGTAGCTATGAGATCCTCTGTAGTCTCAGAGAGCATTTCGTTGAGCCAAGCTTCTGTATTGTCTCCATAACTTGTAAGCATAATGGTTTTTTGATAAAAATGAATCATATGCTGAAACTCATGTGCTAGAGTAGATAACATCTCCATAGGCATAGGATCTGTAATATTCCATCCAGGATCTCCTCCCTCTTCATTTGCAAACATTACAGAGTCTACATAGAACATTATTCTTTGATTGGAGCCTGTATATCCATCAACTGGGTCATTATTGTAATTATCTTTAGGATAAAAGTATCCTATGACACCACCATATGGATTATTGTCACCATCAATATCTGTAATAAGTATACTTATCTCATCATCTACACCTATAAGGTTGCTATACTTTTCTTGTGCTGATATTCCCCACTCTTCTCCATAAACATTAGTTACCCAGTCGTATATATCATTGTCTAACCCTGTTTTTAGAAAGTTATTAGCTAATGCATCTACCATGTCTTGCGTAACACATTTTTCTTTGCCACATCCACTACCAAAGCTATCATCCGATACATGTACATTAAGTGTTTTGCCCCCATCTGATACAATCTTTTTGATAGTAGTATTTGTACTGCTTGATGTATCTAGTTCATAGTATAGTATTTCAGTATCACCCACTGTTTTTGTACTTTTCTCTATACTTGAGGGAAGTTGCTTCTCCAATGGTTTGTCTGTATTTAGTAATAAAGAGTCTTTGATTTTGCTATTGAATTCTTTTATTTTTTGTGGGGTTGGGAGTATATTTCTCTGTAGAGATTTTGATACTAATGGAATATCTTTTTTATTTGTATCATCTATCACTTTCCTGTTGTCTGTGACTGTTGTGCTATAATCAGTAGAAGTTTTGCTGTAATTACTCAATAGCACAAAAACATCTTTTGCTGTATCTCCTAGTGATACTTTGATAT
>DAOUPF010000466.1 GCA_030626265.1 Sulfurovum sp. | reverse complement strand
CTATAAAGCCAAAATTAGCCCTTATATTTTGTAATATGAAGATAGATACTGAGGAGGTAGCAGACTTCTTGTATGACAATGAATTTTTAGCACAGTCACTAAATGGAGACCTAAATCAAAAAGAGAGAAACGAGACTCTACTAATGTTCTCCAACAAGTCTACACCCATCCTAGTAGCTACAGATGTAGCTTCTCGTGGTATAGATGTCAAGGATATAGACCTAGTCATCAACTATGACCTGCCACATGACCCAGAGATATATATCCACCGAATCGGTAGAACAGGCAGAGCAGGAGCATCAGGACAGGCTCTGACACTATACACCCCAAGACAAGCAGAAAAGATAGACTTCACAGCACCAGAAGCAAGCTTAGAAAAATTATCCACTCTAAGAGCAGACAAGAACTTCTCTATGAGTAGCGACATGGTCACTCTATGCATAGACGGTGGCAAGAAGAGCAAGCTAAGAGCAGGTGACATACTAGGAACTCTATGTAAAGAGATAGGCATAGATGCCAAAAACATAGGCAAGATAGATATATTTGAATTTCAATCATATGTAGCAGTTAGCAAATCAGTAGCCAACAAAGCATTCAACGGACTACGAAAAGGGAATATAAAGAAGATGAATTTTAGGGTTTGGAGACTTTAAACAAACCATAGGAAGTGGAGGCTTTAGCCCCACAAAGAAGATATGTATAACCTAGTTATGTATATATTTTGAGGTGAAGCTGAAGCACTCACTTACAAAAACTCTCACTTTCAGAACAATATGCTAAAATCCCATCAATAATAGATACAAGGATAACACTTGCTAAGTACAGTAAAACTAACACAACGATATGGCAAAAGAGTGCTTTTTGATAAGATAAGCATCACACTAGACTCAGGTAAACGATATGGGCTCATAGGAGCCAATGGTGCGGGTAAATCGACATTTATGCAGATACTCTCTGGAGAGCTAGAGCAGAGCGATGGTGAAGTACAGCTACAGCCAGGAGCTAGACTAGGGGCTCTGAGCCAAAATCAGTATGCATTTGAAGAGTTTACTCTCAAAGATGCAGTACTATATGGTAACAAGAAGCTATATGATGCACAGAAAGAGAAAGAGAAGCTCTACATGGAGGGTGACTTTGATAGTGATGCGGTCAACAACCGACTAGGTGAGCTAGAGATGATATGTGCTGATGAGGATCCTACATACGAGAGTGATGTCAAGATAGAGAAACTACTCTCTACT
>DAOUPF010000078.1 GCA_030626265.1 Sulfurovum sp. | reverse complement strand
AGCTCCCATAGAGCTAGCTCTTTTGCATAGTTAACTTTTTCCAACTTACCACTAGTCTCACCAAAAAGCTCTTTGATATATAATGATCCACCAAACTCATGCCCACAATCACCTATGAGAAGGATATGTGAATCATCCTCTTGGAATGCTGAAGGTAGAACCCTGTTCTCATCCTCATTTATACCTACCATAGCGATAGCAGGAGTTGGGAATACACTGATACCATTTGTCTCATTGTACAGAGATACATTTCCACTTACCACTGGAGTATCTAGTTCTTTACAAGCCTCCTTGATACCACCACAAGCCTGTGCAAACTGCCACATTACCTCTGGGTTTTCTGGATTACCAAAGTTCAGACAGTCTGTGATAGCTTTTGGTCGTGCTCCACTCATAGCCACATTTCGTCCACTCTCTACTACTGCCAAAGCTGCACCAACATATGGGTTTATATAGCAGTATCTAGGGTTACAGTCACTACTCATCGCCAATGCTCCACCAGTCTCTTTGATACGGATAGAGCTAGCATCTAGTGAGCCTGGAAGTTTGACTGTATTTGTCTGTACCATAGAGTCATACTGCTCATATACCCATGCCTTGTCTACTACCTCTAGTGAGCCCAGTAGTTTCTCATAAGCAATTTGGTCATCTACTCTTGGGTAACTATCAAGACTCTTGGCATTTATATCATCTAGATACTCTGGTCTACTGGTAGGACGGTCAAGTACTGGAGCCTCTTCACTCACAGGAGCTATTGGCATATCACATACCTTTTCTCCATGCCAAAAGAGCTCCATGTTTCCACTAGCTGTCACTTCACCGATGACCGCAACGTCTAAATCCCATTTTTCAAAGATATCGATAATCTCCTGCTCTTTGCCCTTCACCGCACAGATAAGCATACGCTCTTGTGACTCAGATAGCATGAAGTCATATGGAGTCATTCCCTCTTCTCTAGCTGGTACTTTATCTAGGTTCATTATCATACCAGACCCAGTCTTACCAGCCATCTCAAATGCAGAGCTAGTAAGCCCTGCTGCACCCATATCCTGAATTCCGACTACAACACCTTCTGTTTTAAATAGCTCTAAACAAGCCTCTAGTAGTAGCTTTTCAGTAAATGGATCACCCACCTGTACAGTAGGACGCAGTGACTTACTCTCTTCGGTAAATGAATCTGAGCTCATCACAGCCCCACCTAGTCCATCTCTACCAGTCTTTGAGCCTACATACATCACTGAGTTACCCACACCCTCTGCGATACCTAGAAAAATCTCATCAGACTTTACTAGTCCTAGTGCAAAAGCATTGACCAATATATTGCCATTGTAACTCTCGTCAAAACTCATCTCTCCACCGATAGTAGGAACACCCATGCAGTTACCATAACTTCCGATACCATCGACAACACCACGCACTAGATGTCTTTGATATTTATTAGTATTACTGTCTCCATTGACTGCACCAAATCTCAATGCATTTAGGTTTGCCACAGGACGAGCTCCCATAGTAAATACATCTCTAAGTATCCCACCTACACCAGTAGCAGCCCCTTGAAATGGTTCTATAAAGCTAGGGTGATTATGACTCTCCATCTTGAATACAGCAGCCATACCACCACCGATATCAATCACACCAGCATTTTCTCCTGGACCTTGGATAACCCATGGTGCTTTGGTAGGAAACCCTCTCAGATACTTAGTACTAGATTTATAAGAACAATGCTCCGACCACATAGCCGAAAATATACCAATCTCCACCATATTTGGCTCACGATTTAGTATCTGCTTTATATGAGCATAATCTTCTGTGCTTAGTTTGTGATTTTTTAGTATCTCATCGATATTTTCAAGTGCTTGTGTCATTTTATAGGATTCCTTAGATAGTTGTGGATTAAAATTATGATATTTTACATGATTGGTGCTAAAAGTAGTGTTAAGCGGAGTTACTGCACTCCCATCAAAATGATGGAAGTGAGCTAGATTAATAAAATTAAATCTAAGATTCACACTCTTGCTCTGGATTAGCACGAGAATCATCTTTACTGTAATACCATATCTCTATAATCATTATCATCCATAATCACCTTTGTCACTGTCTTTTGCTCTGTAGACTCTTCTCCACAACCTACAAGCGATAATGCCACACCCATTGCTATAGTAGTAGCAATAATTCTTTTTGTCATTTTTTTCCTTTTAATAAAAATAATTTAAATTTCATCCTCAACTAATAAAACTTAGCTGAATATTAAAAATGATTATATATTTTTAAGCTATAATAACATCAAATATACAAAATAGGAAAAAGAATGAAAAAAGTAGAAGCTATAATCAAGCCATTCAAACTAGAAGATGTAAAAGATGCTCTAGTAGCAGCTGGTATCGAGGGAATGACTATATCTGAAGTCAAAGGATATGGTCGACAGCAAGGGCATTCTGAGCTATATCGTGGTGCTGAGTATGTTGTAGACTTTATCCCAAAAGTACGCATAGAGGTATATGTGAGCAACAAAAACTACGCAGATATCGCCGTAAAAGCTATCCAAGAATCTGCATACACTGGAAAGATAGGTGATGGTAAGATATTTGTATCAAACATAGAACGAACAGTACGAATACGTACAAGTGAAGAAGATGCAGAGGCACTATAGCCCTCTGCTCTCACCAACTCTATGATAAAACCCCTCATAATATTTACTACCATACTATTTTGTATAGCATGTGATGACAAATCTATGACACTCATACATGATAAAAACATCATGAAAACTCCCATCAAATGTATGAAGCTTGCAGTAGTTTCCGAAGATAAAAATATATTACAAAGCATGCAAAAACTTTATACTTTTGATGATAAATGCACACTTAAGCTAGAGATATCATACAAAGATGGTATCCACTGCAATAGCAATCAAAATGCCGACCGCAAAGCACTCAGCACTTTTCCTCAAAGTTACCTCAGAATGGAGCTACGAGAGGGCTTAGACTTGCAGTATAGCTATTATATAGACCTCTCTGATGATATTGATGAGGATGCCCTGCAGAGAGCTTTTAAAAAAATACAAAAAGAGCTAAATATAAAATGAATTTTATACCTATAGATGATATACATAGTACAGAACTAGAAATCTACCATCACTTCAGAGAGCATGCATTTAGAGCAGATGGCAGCTTCATAGCTGATAGCCCAAAAGTAGTAAATCTACTGCTAGAGGAGGATATAGAGGTCAAGAGTATACTCGCGACAAAAGAGTACTATGAAAAGCACAAAGATCTCATAGAACCTCTGAATATCCCTGCACTCTATCTAGCAAGTAAAGAGCAGATGCAAAACATAGTAGGACACAAAATCCATCACAATGTCATGATGCATGGCATACGCCCACGTGAGTGCCCACTGGATGCCATGGGTGAGCATATCATCATGCTAGACGAGATAAGCTCCACTCAAAACATAGGATCTATAGCCCGCTCAGCCGCTGCCATTGGTATAGATGGATACTTAGTCCCCAAACATGGTCCTCATCCCTACTCTAGGCGTGCTTTGCGTGTCTCTATGGGGCATGTCAGTATGCTAAATATTCATACCTATAGTGATATAAAAGAGACTATCATAAAGCTCAAAGAGTATGGATACCGTATATATGCGGCCGAAGTCACGGAGGATTCTACTCCACTATCTTCAGTACAAGTAGTTGAAAAGTGGGTGATACTAATGGGTCATGAGGGCACAGGATTATCAGCTGATGTGATAAGCCTATGTGATGAAGTAGTCACTATAGAGATGATGCAAGGCGTCAAAAGTTTCAATGTCGGCGTCGCAGCATCTATAATGATGTATAAGTTTTCTAATTAGACTCGGATTATGCTCTGCTCTCAACTATACGGATAGATACGATATCATCACCTTGGTTGATAGAGTCTAGTACTTTGAAGCTCTCGATATCATCATCCTCTATACCACCAAATACTGTATGAACACCATCTAGGTGTGGAGTATCTACAAAAGTGATGAAGAACTGACTTCCACCTGTATTTTTACCTGCATGAGCCATAGAAAAAACACCTCTACGGTGATTTATGCCATTGTCTGCTTCACATTTGATATTCCACTCAGGGCCACCTGTACCTGCCATTTGAGGATTAGCTTTTGAGTGTGGGCAACCACCTTGTGCCATAAAGCCAGGGATTACACGGTGAAATGCTAAATCATCATAAAAACCACTCGCTGCTAACTCCGCCATATTTGATACTGCTATAGGTGCATCTTTTGGGTACATTTTTAGTGTGATAGTTCCCTTGCTTGTCTCCACAATAGCATACTGTAATTTTGCCAACTCATCTTCACTTAGTGCATATTCTTTTAGATTTTCTCCAAACATCTTTAGTCCTTATATGTAATTTTGGTAGAATTATAGCTAAAGAAAATAATATAAATATAATTAGGAATATATATGCAATTATGTGTAGCACTTGACTTACAATCAGCCAAAGAAAATTTAGCCCTTGCAAGCTCACTTAGTGAGTATGATATCTGGATGAAAGTTGGATTTCGTTCTTATATCCGTGATGGACGAGAGTTTATAGATGAGCTGAAAAAAATCAACCCAAACTTCAAGATATTTCTAGATCTCAAGCTATATGATATACCAAATACTATGGCAGATGCTGCAGAGGAAATAGCTCAGATTGGTGTAGATATGTTCAACATACACGCCTCTGCTGGTGAAGTAGCTATGAAGATGGTCATGGATAGGCTCTCTTCTATAGAGGATAGACCATTGGTTCTAGCTGTGACTGCCCTAACATCCTTTGATGAGAACAATTTCCAGAGCATATATGGTGCGAGCATAGACCAAAAAGCCGAACAGTTTGCAAAGATGAGTTATGCCAATGGGTTAGATGGTATCGTATGTAGTACTTTCGAGAGTAAAGCTATCAAAGAGGTCACAAGTGATAAATTCTTGACACTCTGTCCTGGTATTCGTCCATTTGGTGAAGATGCTGGTGATCAGCAGAGAGTAGCTACCCTAGAGCTTGCCAAAGTAGAAAAAGTAGACTTCCCAGTCATAGGTCGTCCTATCTACAAAGACCCAGATCCAGTAGCAAAAGTAGAGAAAATCCTAGAAAAACTCTAGTTTTTTTCTACTTTAGTAGGATGAGCTAGTTCTGTAGCTTGATTCATACCTATTATCATAAACCAACCTGCTATTAGAAACATTCCTAGTATTATAAGTGGTGTAAATTTTTTCAACATTTTAAGTCCTTTTGAGATAATAACAGAATTGTAGCTAAATTTTATTTATTTCATATTTCTTCAGCAAAATTTCAAGGTTTTTCCCTTATAATGCCACTCCACAAACATAATGGACAGTTGGGTGAGTTGGCTGAAACCACATCCCTGCTAAGGATGCGTATCCGTAAGGGTACCGAGAGTTCGAATCTCTCACTGTCCGCCATATAAACCCCCAAATTATGATACTTTTAAGTTATCCTATTTTTAACTCTGCCAAAACTCTGCCAATTTTTGACATATCAGGCTTGATTTTCCCCGTATAATACTCACGATTAACACCATCCTCAATATGACCCAATTGGTCTAATATCCAATCTTGTGGCATACCATACTGCTTGAGCAAAGTATTACAAGATTTTCTTACTGTATGCATAGTGCCAATTTTCAAGTCACACACTATACATAACTCTTTTAGTAATTCCGTTATAACCTTTGGTGTTTTGTACCCTTTTCTGTACTGAGTTACAAAGACATAATCATCTTTTAGCCCTGTAATAAGTCTTTGCACCTTAAGTGCTTTTCTTGCTTGTGGTAGCATATCGATAATTCTTACTCTCTTTGACTTGGTAACATCTTCAACACCATCACGGATACGTGTATCAATCCTAATAGTACCATAGTTAAAATCTATATCATTCCACCTCAGAGCTATCAACTCACTACCTCTAAGACCTGCAAAGAAATTAAACATCAACAAGTTTGTAAACTGCCCTGCACTTTTATCTATCAAGAGTTTCATATCTTCTTTACTAAATATAATTAATTGATGACTTCTTAGTGCATTATAATAAAAAGCTATGATTTAGGCACTCATTTTTTTCATTACGCCTTAAATATAAGAGTTAAGGGCATGGGGGTCGGGTGATATAATCATGCAAATGCCTTTTTCTTGTTCTATTTTTAGGGTGAAGACCAAATATACTTAGACAGCTCTTTATCTAATATTTTTCTAGAGTAACTACTATTTAAATTTCCTCCTTCATTATATACAACTTTATTTTTGTGCAAAATAACAATATTAGGAGATGATCTTATAGCAAAACGTTTTTTTATTGATGTATGAGCAAGGTCTTTCTTCATCAGGCTAAAATGTACAGTAACAATATTAAATTCATTTTTATATTTTTTAGCAATGAGCTTCAAGCCTTTGGATAATTTTTGTTTGGACAACCGAGTGTCATAATTGTCAAAATAGATTAATAAAGGCATGACTTTATTACTATAATTATCAATATAGTCTTCT